>JBEBJC010000328.1:0-8253 GCA_040080105.1 Myxococcota bacterium | reverse complement strand
CCGGGGGCCCGTTCACCACCGCCCCTTCGAACCCGGCGGTGAACACCAGGCCCACCGCGGGCTGCACCATCGTCGAGCCGGCGAACCACGGTCCCATCGCGCCTCCAGGGTCGGGCTCGGACGCGTGACCGGCGTGAGACATTCGACGGGTTACCCGGAGCGCCGCTGGAGGTCTCGATGGATCGGAGGGCGTTCGTGGGTGGGGCAGTGCTCGCAGCGTTGACCGGGACGGCGTCGGCGGCCGCGCCGACCGCGCCGCCCGTCAGCCCACACCAGGTGCCGGCGAGCGCGAACGCCGCGGTCGACGCGCTCGCCGCAGCGGCTCGAGCGTGTGTGGCCGCGTCCGACGTGTGCATTCGGCACTGCGCAGGCGAGCTCGCGGTCGGGAACAAGGAGATGGCGAACTGCAACTGGGCGTCACACGCGGTGAACGCGGTGTCCGCCGCCACCTCGACCCTCGCGTCGCTCAGGTCCGCGCGGCTCGCCGAGCTGCTGCCGGCGACGATCGCCGCCGCCAAGGCGTGTGCGGCGGCGTGCCGCGAGCACCAGCAGCACTTCGCGATGGGGATGCACCTCGAGTGTAAGGCGTGCGCCGAGGCGTGTGACGCGGTGGTCGCAGCGGCGACGGCGGCCGACGCCGCGATCTGATCACAGCTCGAGCGTGGTCAGGGCGGGGTCGGCCGCGATCTCGTCGGGGTGGAACGGGAGGTCGAACCACGCGTCGGCCGCGTGCGCCTCGAGCTGATCGAGGTACCACGGCGAGGTGGGCTCGGTCGCCTGGCTGTAGGTCAACAGGCCCCGCGCGCTCGCCCCGGTCGCCCCGAGCGTGACCACGTGCAGGTAGCTGGCGCCGTACAGGTCCTCGGGCGCGGCGCCGGCGAGCATGTCGGTCCAGCCGTAGGTGCTGTCGAGGGCGTCGAAGATCCCCTCCGCGCTGGAGCCGCCGGGCAGCCCGATCCGGCCCGTCGGGCCCTCCACGGCGTGGGTGTCACCCCACGGCGCCGTCGGCTCGATCCCCGCCTCCTGCAGCTCCACCGCGACCACCGCGAGCGCGTTGTTCACCGTCGAGCGGATCCCGGCGCCGGTGGCGTACCCGGACGGCGTCCCCATCGGGTCGGCGAGCGACGCGGGGATGTCGAACACCTGGTCGGTCTTGCCCGACGCGACGAGCTGGGCCCACATCCCCGCGAACACCACCGCGCCCGCGCTGTCGATCCGAGCGGTCTGGTCCCACGCGGCGAGCGCCTCGCACACGGCGGTGAGGTCGACGTCGGCGCCTCCGGCGGTGCCGGTCGGGTCTGCGAGGCAGTCCTCGGCGATCGCGTCGGCCAGCAGCTCACCGGCGAGGTTCCGCCGCGAGGTGTACGACTGCAGCGCGAGGTCCGCGGTGAACCCGGCCGGGCCGAGCCCGTCGTCGCCGGCGATCCGCGACTCGATCATCCGAAGGCCGAGCGCCGGGCGCAGGGCGAGCGGCACGCCGGGCTCCCCCAGCGCGACCGTGGATCCGACCAGCGGCTCGGCCAGGTTCGGCAGCTCGTAGGTGTTGTTGCTGTTGGCGAGGTAGTCGCTGCGGATCGCCCACGGGAGCTCCTCGGCCGCCAAGGGGTCGGTCCAGGCGCAGCTCGAGGTCCCGCCGTCGAGCACGAAGATCCCGAACGCCCGCAGCAGCCCGGACACCGGGGTGGCACAGGTCTCGATCTGCTCGGTCGTGACGCCGGGCACGCGGGACAGGTCGCCGAACAGCACGTCCCCGCCCGCGTCTGCGGCCAGGGTGTACGACCACGGGATGCCGCGGACCGAAGACAGCGAGTCCCGGATCTCGGACACGGAGGTGGCGCGCGCGATCCCGAGCAGTTGCTCGACCAGCTGGGTGTTGTCCGCGTTCACGTCGTGCACGGCGTACGCCTTGGACGCGGTCCACCCCATCAGGTACTCGGGCGCGTCGAGCAGGGGCCCGTGCTCGGACCGGAAGAACGACACGGTGCGCGGCTCGTCCTCACCGGCGACCGCGATCTCGAACACCTCCTCGGTGATCGCGTGGGTCACCCCGTCGACCGTGTACGACCGCGGGTCGCCGGCCACGAGCGGCAGCTCGCTCACGGTGAACCGGGCGGCGGTGGAGAACGTGAGCCCCCAGACCTTGTCGTCGTCGAACCCGACGATCGGGAGCGGGAACCCGCCGAGCGCGCCCCCGAGCACGTCGAGCTCACCGGGGATCGTCACGTGCACCTGCCACACCCGGTGGATGCCGCTCCACGGGAAGTGCGGGTTGTACAGGTGCACGCTGGTGCCGTCCTGGGTCCCGTCCCGCCCGATCGCCCACGCGTTGCTGCCGAACCCGCGGCCGAACAGCGGCGGGCCGGTGACCTCGGCGGGCGCGGCCCCCACCCGCGCGGCCGACGACGGCGCCTCGGTGGCGATGAACGCCTCGAGCAGCTCCCCGCTCGCGACCCCTGCGGTGGCGACCCACATCGCGTACACCGAGTCGATCGCGACCGGCTCGACCAACCCCACCGGGCACGGGGCCAGCTCGGGGTGGTCGGCGACGTACCGGTTGATGCCGTCGGCGTAGCCCTGCGCCAGCTCGCGGACCTCGGCCGGCCCGGCGTCGAACGCGGCCACGATCGCGTCGCGGTCGTACCATCCCCGGTAGAACCGGTCGGAGTCGATCGCGCGCACGACCATCGCGTGCACCGGGATCTCGATCGAAGCCTCGGCCCCGAGCTGCGCCGACAGCTCACCGTCGACCTCGGCCAGCCGCTGCGCCAGCAGGCACCGGTTGTCCTCGGTGTAGGCGTACCCGGTGCCGAACCCGATCCCGTGGAGGTCGTCGGCGGTGACGTGCGCCACGCCGTGGGTGGTGCGGTGGATCGTGACCCCGAGCGGCTCGGGAGGCAGGGTGGGCGGGGTCGGGGTGGTGTGGGTGTCGACGGTCGGCTCGGTCGGGTCCGTCGTCTCCTCTGGGTCCTTCTCACACGCCAGCGCCAGCAGCAGCGATGTCACGGTCACCTCCAACGGGGGATGCCGGTATGCCCGTTCGTCACCGTCGGCGGGGTGTGGTGAGTTGTCGCATCACCACGGATCGGCGAGGCGTGGGTCGACCAGCAGCGACTCGTCGGTGAGCGCCTCCAGGAACGCGACCAGGTCCGTCCGCTCGGTGTCGGTCAGCGTGAACCCAGCCAAGAAGCCACTCTTGTACGGGTTCGTCGCGCCGTCGCCCGCGAAGGGGCCAGACTCGACCAGCTGCCCCCCGCGCTCGTAGATCGCGATCACCTCCTCGAGCGTCGCCACGGAGCCGTCGTGGAAATACGGGCCGGTCACCGCGACGTTGCGCAGGCTCGGCGGGCGGAACTTGCCGGTGTCGCGCAGCTCGCCGGTGAACGTGACAAGCCCGGGGTTGTCGGGTGGATACGCGCCGGCGCCGTCGATGTTGTACAGGCCGTCGTTGGTGAACAGGTGCTGCGGGTACTGCAGCCCCTCCCACGCCACCGCGGAGTCGAACAGGAACGTGCCGTGGCAGTGGGTGCACTCGAGCCGCTCCCCGCCGAACAGCGCCAGGCCTCGGATCGCCGCCGCCGACATCGCCGCCGGGTCGCCCCCGACGTACCGGTCGTACGGCGAGTCGCCCGACACGGTGGCGCGCACGAACGTGGCGAGAGACTTCACCACGGTCTCGTTCGTCACCCGCTCCTCGACGGGCAGCTCGCCCCACGCGTCGGCGAACAGCGGGGCGTACACCGGATCGGCGCCGAGCTCGTCCCACCGCTCGAGCTCGTGGCCCGACAGCCCGAGCTCGACCGGGCCCTCGCCGAACAGGGGGACGGGGATCTGCTGCTCGAGCGTGACCAGCACCGGGTTGACCCAGGTGAGGGTCGAGAACCAGGCGGCGTTGGCGATCGAGGGCGAGTTGCGCACCCCGGGGTCGCCGGTCGAGCCCTCCGGGACCACCCGCCCGTCGGTGAACGCCAGCTCCTGGAGGTGGCAGTCCGCACAGGCCTGGGTCTCGTTGCCGGACAGCCGCGGGTCGTAGAACAGGTGACGGCCGAGCTCGATCTTCGCGGCGGACATCGGGTTGTCGGCCGGCACGACCGGCACCGGGAACCCGGTCGGCAGGTCCCAGGTGAACCCGGCGTCGGTCGTGTCGTCGGTCGTCGGCGCGGGCGGCGGGTGCTCGTGGGTGTGGGTGTGGGTGTGCGCCGAGCCCGTCGGGTCCGCGCACGCGAGCATCCACCCGGCCAACGGGGACATCACTCGACCCGGAACACGGTCTGGCCGGCGCAGTCGTCGACACACGCGCCGGTGCCGTAGTCCAGCCCGAGGTTGGTGAACAGGGCCGGGCACTCGGCCGGGTCGGCGGACATGCAGCCAGGCGCGGTGTACGGCGTGTCGCTGCCGATGTCCGCGCCCGCCAACAGCGCCGCGAGGTCGATCACCACGGTGTCGGTGCCGGCGTCGAACCCGTCGAGGGTGACGGTCGGGAGGTTCGGCCGGTCACACTCCACCGTGGGCGCCTCGGTGTAGCCGCCCGAGGTGCACCCGTCGCTGCCGAGGTGCAGCACCCAGAAGTTCGCCGGCGCGGGCTGATCGGTGAACATGTCGATGCGGACGAACTTGTACCCGTACTGCCAGATCCAGAACATCGCCGGCACGTTGAGCGGCGCGGGGGCGAACGCCACGTCCTGGTGGTTCTGGTCGAACGGGACCCCCACGGTGAACGACAGCCCGGTGTAGGTCCCCGGCGGGACCGTGCCCACCACCGCGGTGTTCAGCCCGGCGTTGCCCGAGTCGCCGCACAGCCCGGCGCCGTCCTCGAAGTCGAGCAGCGCGATCCCGCCGCCCTGCCACACGCCGTCGTCGGTCAGGGTGAGCGGGACGGACGCGCCGGCGTCGTCGACGAGCGCGATCTCGGACAGGTACAGGCGGAAGTCGCCGAGCTCGAGGGTGGAGCTGCCGTAGGCGGCGGCGTCGTACACCTGCCCACACGCGATCGCCTGGTCTCCGTACCGGGCGTCGAACGACAGGGTGACCGACACCGGCTCCACGTCGGTGTCCGTGTCGCTGTCGGCGTCGGCGTCGGCGTCGGCGTCGGCGTCGGCGTCGCTGTCGGCGTCCGTGTCGGTGTCCGTCTCCGTCCCCGTGTCGGTCGGCTCGTCCTTGCCGGCACACCCGGCGAGCCCCGCGAGCGCCGCCAACCACATCCCCTTCATCGCGCCTCCTCCCCCCCAAGTGCCGCGTGGACGGAGAAAGGCGCTGCGGTCGGTTGTCGCACCCCCCTCAGCGAGGGGCGGTCGGAGGCAGCGGGTGCGGGTGCGACAGGCGGATCATCTTCAACATCTTCCAGTTGATCCACGCGAACCGAAGCGTTTGCCACGGCGCGAACCGACGCAAGAACAGCGTGCGCGGCAGGGGGATCGGGGCGCCGATCTCGGCCCCCGACCTGCGGACGGGTACGGACATGGAGCCTCCTATTCGGGGATGAGCCACCACAGCGGATTCGCGCGGGCCTTGTACAGGAACATGTAGTGGAGCACTTCCTTGATCCAGTGGCCGGCGGTCCCGACCTCGCCGAACGTGAGGTTCGGGTCGCGCCCGCCGACCGGGTACCGCTCGAGGTCCGGCACGATCGGGTACATCGTCATCGCGGCCGCGGTGCCGCCGAGGCGGCCGTGCCCGGCCGAAGCGACACAGGCCGCGCCCATCTCGGCCATCGACGCGGCGCGGGTGGGGGTGGTCGACCGCCCGAGCACCAGGTCGACCACGGTCTCGGCCACTGCGCGCGCCATCACCGCCGACGGCATCCCGGTGCGCGGCGGCGCCGGAGCGATCACCGTGCCGTTCGGGCTCGCCCGCGGGCGGGAGATCGCGTGGGGCGGCGCGAACGCGATCCCCACCGCGAACAGGTTCGCGTACGTCGGGTTCTGGTAGGTGCGGGGCCAGTCCGCCGCGCGCCAGTCCTCGTACGGCTTCGGGGTGTAGTCGGCGTCGACCCTCATGAACCCGTTCGGCTGGAACAGCCGGTCGGTGAGGTCCGCCCCGCCCCGGTCGACCGCTCGCAGCCCGACGCCGGTGAACGGCGGCAACAACATCGCGAAGTCGAACCGCTGGGTGTGCTTCGATCCGTCCAGCTGTTCGTAGTGGATCAGCCCTGGGTCGATCTGGTGGACGTGTGCGCCGAGGATCGCGCGCACGCCGCGCTCGTCGTACAGGGAGCCCGCGAACACGTGGCTCGGGGTGAGGAACCCGTTCGCGCGCAGCAACAGCCCGTCGACGCCGAAGTCGCCGAGCTGCGCCTCGTTCGTCAGGAACACCAGCTCCGCCTTGTCGCGCACCCCGTGGCGGCGCAGCTCGTGCTCCACGTTGAACACGTACTCGAACGCCGCCCCTTCACAGGTGCAGGTGCCGTGGCCCGTCCCCACCACCAGGGTCAGCGCCTCGCCGCGCTTCATCCGCTCGATCGCGAGCGACAGCTGCTCCCACGCCCGCGCCGCATGTGCGTCGGTGCACACCGACTCGGTGTGGCCCCCGTCCGGGCCGAGGCCCGGCGTCCGATCGAACCGGAGCTTCGGCCCCGTGGCGTTGATCAGATAGTCGTACGGCACCGACTCGGTGGCCCCGTCGGCGGTGGTGACGTCGACCGTCTGCTCGTCGGGGTGCAACACGGTGGCCGCGCCCTGGACGAACGAGATCCCGAGCCGGTCGTAGATCGGCTTCAGCTCGATCACCACCGACTCGCGCGCCATCCGCCCCACGCCGACCCAGATGTTCGACGGGATCCAATTGTACGTGGGCTTGGGAGACACCACGGTCACGGTGTGCTCGCGCGGCAGGTGGCGCCGGAGCACCAGCGCGGCGGTGTGTCCGGCGATCCCGGCACCCAGGACGACGACGCGTGCCATCGGACCTCCGATCGGTGGAGCCTACAGCTCCACGATCCGTGACACGGGTCGTTCGATCACGGCCGGTCGGGCATCAGCGCGTACAGGTCGGGCACCGGGGTGGAGCGGCCGAGCGTCTCGGTGTCCCACGACAGCTGCCACACGACCTCGCCCTCGGGGGTGATCTCGCGCAGCAGGGGGTTGGTCCCCGCGTTGTGCAGGGTGTTGCCGTTGCCCAGGCGGTGCGACTCCCCCATGTCGCTGCCCGACACGCCGTCGCCCACGCCGAACGAGAACACCTCGTGCAGGACCTGCGCGGGCTCGTCGAACTCGTATTCGCGCACCACGATCTCGGTGGAGAACCACTGGCTGTGGGCCGACAGCAGCAGCGTGCCCTCGGGCGTGACGTGCCCGCCGTGCTGGTACCAGAACGCCGACTCGGGTGGGTCGAACGCCCACGCGCCCGGGACGTGCCCGAACCAGCGGAGCGCGGCGCCGGTGGCGTGGTCGACCTCGACGATCGTGTCGATGGTGAAGAACGAGAACAGGAACGTGTCGGTGTCCTCGCGGTAGTTCACGGTGTTCGACAGGCAGTCGTCGCCGACCCCGAGCGTGTCGAGCCACGGCCGGCACGCCCACAACACCTCGGACTCGCCGTCGAGGTGCACGAGCTGCAACGACTCCTCGTAGTCCTCGTCCCACCCGCCCCACGCCAGCGTGCCGTCGGGCAGCTCGGTGTAGTCGTGATGCAGCCCCGGGGTGGCCCAGGTGTGCACCGGGGTCCCGTCGAGCCGGATCTTGTCGACCGTGCCTTGGGCGCCCACGTCGAAGAACATCGACCAGTAGTTGTTCTGGTCGACGAGCAGCGCGGTCCCGTCGGCCGACACGCGCGGGTGCAGCGACATCCGCTGGGGATCGGACTGGGTGGACCACACCGGGCGGCCCTGCCGGTCGACGAGCATCACCCACCACGGATCGCCGAAGTCGTCGGAGGTGACCGACAGGTAGAACCAGTCGGCGTCGGGGTCGATCCGGCTCTCGTCCTCGACCGACAGCGCGACCGTCGGGATCGGTGGGCTGTCGCCGGTGGTGGCCACCGCGTCGTCGGTGGTGGCAATGCCCCCGTCCCCTTCGGCGACGATCCGCCAAGTCACGGGCGTGCCGTACGGCACCCCGAGCATCACCTCCTCGTGTGCCCCGGCCTCCAGCTCGCGCGGCGGGGACGACCGCCAGTCTCCCGGGTCGAACGCGTACTCCACCCGCACGGTGGCGGCGGTCGACTGGGTCCACCCGGCGTACACCAGCGTGGGGAAGTCGGGGTGGAGCCAGGTCTCCACCGCCGACAGCTCCGGCGGGTCCACCGGCGTGACCTCTTCGG
>JBEBJC010001458.1:0-1691 GCA_040080105.1 Myxococcota bacterium | reverse complement strand
GTCCCGGACCACCTCGCGCTGCCGTTCGTCACCGCCGGCGAGCCCGTCCCGAGCGTGAGGTTCGACGCGGACCCGGGCGCGGCGGTGGTCCTGTCGGGCGACTTCGCCGTCGACCTCGACGCGACCGGGTTCGTCGTGCGCTACACCGGGCCCACCGGCGACCCGGTGATCGCTAGCGGCGTCGCGCGGGTCACGATCGGCGAACTGGTGCAGGACATCGAACTGGCCGCAGTCGTGGGCGACCCGGACCTCCCCTCCCCTTCCTGGACCACGACGGCTGGGGCACCCGCGCCACCGCGCCGTTCCCGTCGGCCCCGTTCCCGGACGGCGCCGCTGGTTGGACCGACGCGTCGGTGCTGGTGTTCGTGCCCGCCGTGTTCGACGACCCTGGCCAGGTCGACGTCGTCACCCACCTGCACGGGTTCTACGCGGAGCTCGCGGCCACGATCGCGGACGAGCGCCTGGTCGAGCAACACGCGATGTCCGGCCGGGACGCGATCTTCGTGGTCCCCCAGGGCCCGGTCGAGGCGGCGTCCGGCGACTTCGGCAAGCTCGAGGACCCCGGCGGCCACGAGCGGCTGATCCGCGACGTGGTGTCGACCCTGTACCGCGACGGGTTCGTCGAGCGGCCCGCGTTCGGGGCCCAGGTCCTCACGTCCCACTCCGGCGGGTACGCCGCGGCGGCGAGCCTGCTCGACCACGGAGGGCTGCCGTTCGCCGGCCTGTTCCTGTACGACTCGGTGTACGGCTACGTCGACACCTTCGAGGCGTTCGCCCAGAGCGGTGGCGTATTGTTCTCGAACTACACGGCCTATGGCGGCACCGACGGCAACAACCTCGCCCTGCAGGCGGCGCTGGAGGACGCCGGTCTGGCCGTGTCCCACGACGTGCGGATGGACCACCTGCTCGCGGACGACGCCGCGGTCGCGTTCACGCCGAGCGCACACGCGGCCGTGATGTCCGACGGGCTCACCCACGCGCGGTGGCTCGCCGCGAGCCCGCTCCGGCGCAGCGCCCTCGCCGCCCCCGAGCTGCTGTCGGTCGTGTCCGACGGGACCACCGCCACCGTGACCTGGCGCGAGGACCGCGTGCCCTCCGGGCTCGTGACCACCCTCGAGGGCAGCGACGACGGCGTCGCCTGGGTCGACCTCGGCCCGGCGACCGGCGGGTCCGCGGTGGTGCCCGCCCACCCCTGGCTCCGGGTGGGCGGCGACGGGTACGCCGGCGGCGGCGGGGATTGGCTCGTCGTCGACGGGTTCCACCGGGTGTTCGGCGGGAGCTGGTCCCAGCCGACCCACGACTTCGCGGCGCGGCTCGGGGCGGCGCTCGGCGGGGCGTCGACCGCAGTCGACGACGCGGTCTCCGAGGGGCGGGTGGACCTCGACGACTGGGACCACGTCCTGTGGTTGCTCGGCGACGAGTCGACCGCCGACGCCACGTTCGACGCGGACGCGGAGGTCGCGATCGCGGCGTACCTCGACCACGGCGGTCAGCTGCTCGTCACCGGGTCCGAGCTCGGGTACGCGACCGACGACGGGTTCCTGGCGGAGCTCGGCGTGGCCTACGTCGCGGACGACGCCGGCGCCACCGAGGCCGGCGGCTTCACGTTCGGTCAGGTGTACGACGAGGACTTCCCGGATGTGCTCGCCGGAGACGTGACGGTGTGGTCGTCCGCGACGAGGCGGTCGTGT
>JBEBJC010000327.1:0-8265 GCA_040080105.1 Myxococcota bacterium | reverse complement strand
GGTCGGGGTGGTCTCGCCGCCCCTCAGCTGCTCCGGCGGGACGGGTGCCCGCCGATCTATGGGGTTCGGCGGGACTTGCCGAACGATCGAGCTGCGCAACATCTCGAGCGCGGCGGCGACGGTCAGTTGCTGGATGCGGTCGCGGTCGGCGGCGGTCGCGGCGCCGGGCGGGCGGTTGCCCATCCAGCGGAACGCGCGGTGAACCTGCCCCTCGGGGCCCTCGAGCGCGACGTGTACGGTGCCCACGGGTTTGTCCGGCGTGCCGCCCCCCGGGCCGGCGATCCCGGTCACGCCGACGCCCCAGCTGGCGCCCGACCGGGCGCGCACGCCTGCCGCCATCGCGCGCGCCACGAGCTCCGACACGGCGCCGTGCTCGGCGAGGTCGGACTCGCTCACCCCGAGGAGCCGGACCTTCGCCGCGTTCGCGTACGAGACGATCCCCTCGAGCAGCCACTCGCTCGCGCCCGGGACCGCGGTGCACGCGGCCGCGATCCGGCCCCCGGTGCACGACTCCGCGAGGGCGAGGGTCTGGCCTCGCGCGGCGAGCATCCGCCCGACGACCTCGGCTTGTGCTCCGCCGGTGCAGTCGTACCCTTCGATGGGCTCGGGCAACCCCTCCACCGTGTACACCCACCGGCCGACCCGCCCGAGCACCGCGGTGACCAGCGCCGACAGCTCGGCCGGTGGCACGTCGGCCGAGAACCGCAGCTTGAGGTGGTTCTCCGGCAACTTGGTCCGGAACCCGACCACCACGCCGGGCGCGGACCAGTCGCCGAGGGCCTGCTGCAGATCCGACTCGCCCACCCCCACGGTGCGCAGGGTGACGAGCCGGCCCGGCGCGAGGGTGAACCGGGACCGCAGCCGCGGGACCACCCGCTCGGCGAACATCGCGCGCATCTCTCGCGGCACGCCGGGCATACACGCGAACCACGCCCGCCCCCCGTCGAACCCGAACCCCGGGGCGGTGCCCCAGTCGTTGTCGAGCCGATCGGCGCCGCGCGGGATCATCGCCTGACGCCGGTTCACCGGGGCCATCACCCGCCCGAGCTGGCGGAACCGGTCCTCGATCTGGGCCAGGGCGACCGGGTCGAGCTCCTGCGGCCGATCGAACGCGGTCGCCACGGCGCCGGCGGTGAGATCGTCGTCGGTCGGGCCGAGGCCGCCGGTGCAGACACACAGGTCGCACCGGCCTCCGATCTCGTGGAACGCCGCCACCAGATCGTCCATCCGGTCGCCGACCGCGGTATGGCGCAGGACGAGAAACCCGAGCTCGGTGAGCTGCTCGGACAGCCAGGCGGCGTTGGTGTCGGCAATCTGACCCGTGACGACTTCGTCGCCCTGGGACAGGATCTCGCACGTGAGGACGGGGACGGACATGGTTTTCCTGAACAGGTGTGCAGGTTGTATCGCCCTCCGTGGGGACGTGTCCACCGCGAGCGGCCAAATTTTGTCCGCCACCTCGAATCCCATCGAGCGAACCCTATGTATTTTGGTGCGCGAGTGAGCCGGGTGCTCGGGCTGGACGTGGGGACGAAGACGGTCGGGATCGCGATCAGTGATCCGGGCCGGACGCTCGCTTCGCCGGTGCGCACGCTCTCCCGCCGCTCGGTGCGGGACGACGCCGATCGGCTGTTCGCGTTGGCACAGGAGCAGGCGGTCGCCGAGGTGGTGGTGGGGCTCCCGTACGAGCTCGACGGGTCCGAGACCCGCTCGGCCAGGCTCGCGCGACAGATCGGGGGCGCGCTGGTCGAGCGCGGGCTGATCGTGCGATACGTGGACGAGCGATACACCTCGGTCGAGGCCGAACGACAGCTGCTGTCGGTCGGGATGTCGCGGGCGCGGAGGAAGGAGGTGATCGATCAGGCGGCCGCCGTGCTGATCCTCCAGTCCTGGCTCGATCACCCGGAGCTCGAAGAGAATGTCTGAGTGGCGCGCGAAGCACCTGGTGGCGGTGGTGGCGGCGCTCGTGCTCGGGTTGGTGATCGGCGGGTTCGGCCCGCGGCGGGAGGTGCGCCAGCTGCGCCGCGACGTGCAGGTGGCGGAGCGAGGCGGCCGGCGCGACGTGGGCAAACAGCTGTTCGGCGAGGTGCTGCAGCCGCGGGTCACCGCCGCCGATCCGCCGAACCAGGACGAGCCCACGGAGCTCCCGCCCGACGCCGCGGACGGGCCGGAGCCGGCTCCGCGGTCGGATCGCCGATCGACCCGCGGCAGCGGGCCGGATCCCCAGAGCCTCGAGCAGATGAAGCAGGCGCTCGACCTGCGGCAGGCGCAGGCTCGCGCCGCGCTGCTCGAGCAGGCCGAGCCGACCGACGAACAGCTCGCGCAGATCGACTCGATCTTCGCCGACATGAACCACGAGCTGCACGGGTTGGCCGAAGAGCTGGTGGCGATCGGCACGCCGGAGCGCCGCGAGATGATGGTGTTCGGCGCCGACGCCCTCGACGTGTTGATCGACGCCGAGGAGTCCCTTCGCGGCGTGCTCGAGCCCGATCAACTCGCGGAGCTGGCCGACGAGGCGCTCGACCCCACCGCGTACGTCGACGGCACGGTGGTGGACGTGATGGCGCAGCTGGACGGTCGATGAGGGACGTGGCGCTGGTCGCGCGGTTCGAGGTGCTGCGCGCGATCCGGACCTGGCGCGCCCTCGCGCTGCTGGTGGTGTACGCGATCGCCGCCGGCGGGGCGACCTGGATGTTCACCCGGGCGATCGGGGAGCTCGAGAACGCCCTCGCCGTACAGCTCGGCGTGGGTACGACCCAGGTGCCGGGCACGATGCTCGCCGAGCTGGTCGAGTCCGAGTACTGGCTGCGCGCGCTGACCGTGCTCACCGGCGATCCGGCGATCGCGCGCGAGTGGGTCAGTGTCCCTCCGCTCGCGGTGTTCGGCCTGTGGTTCGGGTTCCTGGTGGTCCCGTTCTTCGCCGCCTCCGCCGCGGCCGAGTGCGTGGCGATCGACGTGCAGTCGCGCGCGATCCGGTGGGAGGCGCAGCGGACGGGCCGCCTCGAGCTGATCCTCGGCAGGTTCGCCGGTCAGCTCGCGCTCACCACGATCGCCACCTCGCTGGCGATGGCGGTGGTGTGGGCGGTGGGGATGCTCGGGATGGTCGGCAACGAGCCGGTGTCGCTCGCGGCGTGGTTGGCGTCGTTCCTGCCGCGGGTGTGGGCGTTCGGGGTGCCGTTCGCCGCGCTCGGCGCCGGGGTCAGCCAGCTCACCACGTCACCCGCGTGGGCGCGGGTGCTCGCGCTCGGAGGCACCGCCGGCAGCTGGGTCGCGTACGGCGTCGGGGTCAGCTACGGCCTCGGGCGCAGCGCCTACGCGGTGGTCGCCGACGTGTACCTCCCCCTGCTGCCGCAGGCGTGGCTGCGCGGCTTGTGGGAGCCAGGCCCGGGGTGGTGGGTCTCGGCCGTCGCGTGCGGGTCCCTCGGCGCCGCGGCCCTGGTCGTCGGGTTCGTCCGCTTCTCCCAGAGGGACCTGTGAACGCGCTCACGTTCCGCGACGTCACCAAGCGCTACGGCAAGCGGCTCGCGCTCGACGGCGCCACGTTCCGGGTCCCTCGTGGCTCGACCACCGGGTTCGTCGGCCACAACGGAGCTGGCAAGACCACCGCGTTCTCGCTCGTCGCCGGGTTCTTGCGTCCGGACTCAGGAGCGATCGACCTGCTCGGTCGCGGCGCGTTCGACCCCCACCTGCACAAGGGGCTGATCGGCGTGCTGCCGCAAGACGCCGAGCTGCCCGACCGCCACACCCCGCGCGAGCTGCTGACCCACCTCGCGCGGCTGCAAGGTCTCGGCGCTGCGGCGGCGGTGCGCGAGGTCGGGGTCGCGATCGACGCGGTGTTGCTCGCCGATCGCGCCGACGCGCGGATCGCGACGTTGTCCCACGGGATGCGTCGGCGGGTCGCGATCGCGGCGGCGTTGGTCGGGCACCCTCCGCTGGTCCTGCTCGACGAGCCGCTGTCGGGCCTCGATCCCGTTCAGGCGCACGCCGTCCGGGAGAACCTCCGCTCCCTGCGCGCGTCGCGGACGTTCGTGATCTCGTCGCACGACCTGGCCGATCTGGAGCGGCTGTGCGACTGGGTGGTGATGCTCAAGGACGGCCGCTGCCTGCGCGAGGGCAGCCTGACCGACGTGACCGACAGCGCCCGGGTGGTGGAGTGGACGCTCGGCCCGGGGGAGGTCCCGCTCGCCGCGCTCACCGCGCGCCTGCCGTCGGACAGGTTCACCCTGGACGGGGACCGGCTGGTGCAGACCGCCGAAGGGGACCTCGACCGGTCGAGCGTACAGGTGATGGAGGAGCTGGCGCGGGCGGGGATCCCGCTGCGCGCGGTCGCGCGCGGGGTCGGGCTCGAGCGACGGTTCGTCGACGACGTGATGGGGAGGGGACAATGACCCGCGAGGAGCTCGTACGCCGCGTCGCGGCCGGGGAGAGCGGCTTCCGGTACCTCCTGTTCTGGGGCCACGCCGCGCCCCGGCCGAACGCCCAGCTGAGCCAGTGGTACCCGTCGCCGTTCACCGTGGAAGGTGTGGCGTACCCCACCGCGGAGCACTGGATGATGGCCGAGAAGGCTCGGCTGTTCGGCGACGCGCGAACCCGCGACGCGATCCTGGCCGCGCGCTCGCCGGGCGCCGCGAAGAAGCTCGGGCGGGAGGTCCAGGGCTTCGACGAGGCGACCTGGGGCACACACCGGTTCGGGATCGTGGTCGCGGGCTCGATCCACAAGTTCGGCCACAGCGCCGCGCTGCGTGAGGCGCTGCTGCGCACCGGCGACCAGGTCCTGGTCGAAGCGAGCCCGACGGACCGGGTGTGGGGGATCGGGCTCGCGCAAGACCACCCCGACGCGCGGGACCCGGCTCGCTGGCGGGGCGAGAACCTGCTCGGGTTCGCGTTGATGGACGCCCGAGACGAGCTGCGCAGGTCCGAGGACTGAGTCGGTCAGCGGGTGAGCAGCCCGTACTTGTTCAGCTTGTACAACAAGCTGCTCCGCGGGATCCCGAGGATCCGCGCCGCCTGTGTGCGGTTGCCGCCCGCCTCGGACAGGGCGCGCTCCACCACCTCGCGCTCCGGATCGGCGCCCCCGAGCGACGTGGGGCGCAGCGACACCGGGGCCGGCGCCGCGGGTCCAGCGCCGGTCGGGTCCTCGAACGACCACGGGTTGAACGTCAGGTCACCCGCGGCGATGTTCGCCCCCGTCATCACGAACGCCCGGGTGAGCACGTTGCGCAGCTCGCGCACGTTGCCGGGCCACTCGTACTCCTTGAGCGACTGCTGGGCGTCGGGCGTGAGCCGGGCGCCCGGGTGGTGCCGCGCGAGCAGCGTCTGCGCGATGATCGGGATGTCGTCGGCCCGCTCCCGCAGCGACGGCAGGCGCACCGTGAGCACCGCGAGCCGGAAGTACAGGTCCTGGCGGAACCGCCCCTGCCGGACCATGTCCTGCAGGTTCCGGTTGGTGGCGGAGATCACGCGCACGTCGGGGTACTCGGGCTCGGCGCCGCCCACCCGCCGGACCTCGCCCGACTCGAGCACCCGCAGCAGCTTCGCCTGCAGGTCGAGGTGCATCTCGCCGATCTCGTCCAAGAACAACGTGCCGCGGTCGGCCCGGTGGAACGCGCCGTCGACCCGCTGGTTGGCGCCGGTGAACGACCCCTTCTCGTGCCCGAACAGCTCGGACTCGAACAACGTGTCGGCGATCGCGGCGCAGTTCACCGCGACGTACGGTCCGTCGAACTGCGGGCCGGCGTCGTGCAACGCCCGCGCCGCCAGCTCCTTGCCGGTGCCGGACTCCCCGTTGAGCAGCACCGGGGCGTCGTGCCCGGCGATCCGCTGCAACACGCCGAACAGCCGCCGCATCGGCGCCGACCGGCCCACCATCTCGCCGAAGCTGTCGAGCTCCCGGCCCTTGTCCTCGATGGTGGTGATCTCGACCAGGAACCCGTGCTCGCCGACCCGGACCTCCTCGCCGGCCAGCACCGGGGTGACCTCGCGCACCCGCGCTCCGGCCAGGAACACCGGCAGCGCGCCGGGCTCGACCATCGGCCGCCCGCGCACCACCCGCAGGTACGTGGCCCCGCGAGGGAGCTTGTCGTCGAGCTCGATCGCCGCCGAAGGGCCCCCAACCGAGGTCCGGGCCTGGCCCAACACCACGGTCCGCCCGGCGTGGGGTCCGCGCACGAACCGGACCTCGGCCCGGCCCGCCGCGAACACCTCCTCGTTGCCCTCGACCACCTCCTCGTGGATCGCCGCCGCGACCGGAGCTGTGGCGGTGGCCCCCCGCAGGGACGGATCCTCCTTGAGCACGAACCGCGCCCGGTACGTGCCGATCGAGATCTCGTCCTCGTCGGCGAGCGGGACCGTGCCGTCGACCCGCTTGCCGTTCACCTGGGTCCCGTGTCGGCTGCGATCTTGGACGAACCAGCCCTCCGGCCGACCGTCGATCATACAGTGCACGCGGCTCACGCTGTCGGACGGCAACGCGAGGTCACACGAGTCGGATCGTCCGATCACCGTCCGCCCGCCGCGGAGCACATGGACGAACAGCGGGCGACCGGACTCGTGAAACTGAAGCTGCGGCATTTCGGCTCGTACCCTGGAGCGGGATTCTACCGGAACGGCGCGAGGTTGCCGCGCCGACCTGGCTGACGCATCATGCTCGGGATGGACGTGACGCGTCGGACCTTCGCGATCGAGACCTGCCTCGGGAGAGGTGGGTTCGGCGAGGTGTATCGCGCCGAGATGACAAGCTCCAACGGGCTGTCGACCGCGGTGGCGCTCAAGGTGCTCCGGCGCGACGTGACCCCGGGCGGCCAGGCGATGCAGCGCCTGAAGGACGAGGCGCGCGCGTTGGCGCGGGTCAACCACCCCGCGATCCTACGGGTCCACGATCTGGTGCTGATCGACGGGCGGGTCGCGCTGATCACCGAGTACGTCGACGGTGAGGACCTGGAGAAATGTCTCCGCGGCGAGGACCGGATCGGGACCCGCGCGTTGATCGAGGTGCTGTCCCAGGTGGTGGCCGCGCTCGACGCCGCCTACACCGCGCCGATCGGCGATGGTGGCGCGCCGCTGAAGCTGGTCCACCGCGACGTGAAGCCGTCGAACGTGCGGATCGGTCGGCACGCCGACGTGAAGCTGTTGGACTTCGGCATCGCGCGCACCGACGAGGTGACCCGAGAGGCCCGCACCCAGACCGACATGATGGTCGGCTCCCCGCCGTACATGGCGCCGGAGCGGTTCCTCGACGCCATCCCGCGCCCGGCGTCGGATCTGTTCGCGGTCGGCTGCGTGTTGCTCGAGGGGCTGGTCGGCAAGCGGGTGTTCGACCTCCCGGTCACGATGTTGGCGTCGCTGGCGGTGGATCGGCGCCGGTACGAGACCCACGTACAAGCGAGGCTGGACGAGATCCCACGCGGCGAGCACCCCGGGGTCACCGCGCTGGTCGCGGAGCTGCTGCAGTACGACCCGGACCTGCGACCCCAGGCGTCCGAGGTGGTCGCGCGGATGGACGCGCTCGCCGACCGCCTGACCGGGCCCACGTTGGTCCGGTTCTGCCGCGACCGGAGGTGGCGCGAGCCCCCGCGCGAGGTGGGCGATCTGATGGGCCGCGTGATGAGCGCGGGCACCCTCGACCCGTCCGGCGCGGGCTCGGAGGAGTTCCTCCCGTCGGCGCCCGCCACCACCCCGATGACCGAGCCGGTCCCGACCTCGCCCCCGGTGACCGAAGGGTCGCGCACCGGGTCGCTCGTGTGGCTGGGCGGGGCAGGGGTGTTGTCCGGGCTGGTGCTGCTCGCGGCGGGCGGCGGCGCCACGATCGCGCTGGCCCTGTTGGTGATGTGGGGGCGGCCCCAGCCCGCCGAGCCGCGGGACGGGTTCGGAGCGCCGGTCGACGCGCCGGCGATCCCCGGTCGCGCGCCGGTCGCGCCGGTCGCGCCGGTCCTGCCGCCGGTCACGCCGGTCGCGCCGGTCCTGCCGCCGGTCACGCCGGACGACCCCGCGGTCGACCCTCCGCAGGACGCTCCCGTCGAGCCTCCGGACGGCCCTCCGGTGCGGATCGACGATCCGAAGCCTTCCCCCGGGCCCGATCCCGGAGTGCAGCAACCGCGCCCCGCGCCTCGGCCGGTGGTGCCGGTTCAGCCCGGGGTGTCGGTCCGCGCCACCGACGTGAACTGGGCGGCGCTGGTGGTGGAGGGTCGGACGGTCCGGCTGCCCGCGGTGGTCCCGCCCGGCAACTACGCGCTGCAGGGGCAGTTCGCCGACGGCGAGGACATCGTC
>JBEBJC010001457.1:0-1698 GCA_040080105.1 Myxococcota bacterium | reverse complement strand
GAGCCACACGTCGAGCGACCGCCCGGGGACGTACTCCATGATCAGCCCGGGGGCCCCCTCGATCTCCAGCAGGTCGGTCACCGCGACGATGTTCGGGTGGGCGAGCTGCGCCTGGACCCGCCCCTCGAGCACGAGTCGCCGCTGGATCGCGCGAAACGGCAGGTCGAGGACCTTCAGCGCGTGGGCGCTGCCCAGCGCGGTGTGGCGCACCCGGTACACCGCCGCCATCCCGCCGCGCCCGACGAGGGCCTCGACCTCGAACCGATCGAACTTGTCACCCGGCTCCGGCATCCACGCTCCGAGGTCAGGATACCCCGCCGCTCGGCTCAGAACGCGACGCCGGCCGCGAGGCGCGTCGCGCGGTCCCCGTCGATCCACCCGGTCGCGAGGTGGAGCTGGACCCCGCGGGACGCCTGCACCACGCCGCCGAGCCACGCGGAGGTCCCGCGGTCCAGCTCCACCGACCCGACGGGCGCGAGCGGGCCGATCTGCAGCAGCACCTCGGCAGACGCGGTCCACCGGGGCGACGGGGCGGCCCGCCACGCCCCGGCGACGATCCCGCCGAACGTGGCCTCGGCCCGCACCGGCCCGAGCGCGTGCGCTGCGACCAGGCGGGCGCCGGCGGCGTCGCCGAACACCCGCAGGTCCACCGCGGCGGAGGTGTTCGGTGGCTCGCGCCGGAGCACCGTCGCCCGGATCCGAGCCTCGGGCGCGGTCCACCGCGGCTCGCGCTCGCTCGGGGTGGCCACCGCGCCGACGAGCGCGAGCTCCAACCGGGGCAGCGCGCCGTACCGCACCGCGCCGGTCCATCGCCCCGCGCTGCTGGCGGTCGCGCGCTCGAGCGCGAGCGTGGTCCACCCCCGAGGCAGCCCCACCGGCCGCTCCACCGGCAGCGAGGGCAGCGGCGCCCGATCCCCGGCCCAACCCGACGCGACGAGCCACCACATCGCCGCAGTGTACCGAGGAACTGCGACTCCGGTTCGCAGCTTTTGGTGTTGCGGATCTCGGTCGTCGGTGTAATGTCGGGTCGGGCACGGAACGGAGAGGCAGATGCTCCTGTTCCACGGAATGGCATGGGTGGGCACGGCCCACGCGTTTTGCGGCACGTTCGTGGGGGCCCCGGGCTCCCACCTGGTGAACCGGACCAGCCAGATCGTGATCGCGCGCCAGGGGGACCTCACCACCCTGACCTTGATGGCCGACTTCCAGGGCGACCTGTCGGACTTCGCGCTGTTGATCCCGGTCCCCGACAGCCTCGACCAGGCTTCGGTCGGGGCGATAGCCCCCGAGGTCGTCGACCGGCTCGACCGGTACAGCACGCCGCGGCTCGTGTCGTACACCTGCGGCGACGCGGTGTCGGTGGAGCACCAAGGGTTGGCGTGTACGCCGTACTACCTCGGCGGCTGTTCGCCCTCGCGGTCGTTCTCTTCCCTGGGCGAGACGATCCCGGTCGACGTCGAGCCGGACTCGGCCGCGGGGACGGTCACTGTCGAAGCCGAGTTCCAGGTCGCCGAGTACGACGTGGTGCTGCTCGCCGCCGAGGGCGCCGACGGGTTGTACGACTGGCTCGACCAGAACGGGTTCGCGATCCCGCCGGGCGGCGAGCCGATCCTGCAGGACTACATCGACTCCGGCGTGCACTTCCTCGCCGCGAAGGTTCACCTCGACGGGGTCCAGGCGGACGCGACGATCAAGCAG
>JBEBJC010001456.1:0-1698 GCA_040080105.1 Myxococcota bacterium | reverse complement strand
GCCAGGCGGTATCCGCCGCGCTCGGTGCAGATCACGGTCGGCGCGGAGGGGTCCGGCTCCACCTTCCGCCGGACCCGGAGCACCAGCCCGTCGAGCGCCCGCGCGCCGCGCCGCTCGTGCCCCCACAGCGCCCGCCGCAGGTCGTCCCGCGGCACCGTCTCGCCGCCCGCCTCGACCAGCGCGGTCAACAGCCGCGCCTCGGGCTCGGACAGCTCCTCCACCCCGTCGGCGCGGATCAGCCGCCGGGTGTGCAGGTCGAGCCGGCACGCGCCGAGCTCGATCCCGGGCGCGGCCTCGCCGGGGGCCGCCGCCTCACCCACCTCGAACCGGTAGCCGGTGCCGTGCACCGTCAGCACGTGGTCGGGGTGTCGAGGGTCGCGCTCGATCTTCTCGCGCAGCCGGCGGATCGTGTTGTCGGTCGCGCGCGACACCACCGCGTCGGTGTAGCCCCAGACCTCCACCAGCAGCTCGTCGCGCGGGACCACCCGCGACGGGTGGCGGCGGAGGTACCGGAGCAGGTCGGCCTCGCGCGAGGTGAGGGGGATCACCTGGTCGCCCCGGACCACGCGCTGGCGCACCAGGTCGACGGTGCACGTGGTGAGCTGCATGCTCCGCACCTACCCCCGCGCGCGTTACTTCGCACCGATGCCGGTGTATGATTCGAGTTCAGCGCGGTGTGTCGTGCAAACCTACAAGGAAGGCCTGTTGTCGGCCGTGGGACACGACGTGTTGTTGTCGGTGGGCACGTTCTCGATCGACGCCACCCCGGAGCGGGTGATCGCCACGTTCGACCCAGCGACCCTGAAGGTCGAGTGCGCCACCAAGGCAGGGGTGCCCGATCGGGCCGCGCTGTCCGACAAGGACAAGCGGACGATCGAGGGGTACGTCGCGCAGGACATCCTGCACCCGCGGCGGTACCCGAGGATCAAGTTCCAGTCGACCTCGATCGAGCGCGAGGGCGACGGGTGGGAGATCGAGGGCGACCTCGAGCTGCATGGCCGCACCCGGAAGGTCCGCGCGACCGTCGAGCTGCGCGACGGTGAGGTGGTCACGAAGGTGCGGCTGAACCAGACCGACTTCGGGATCACCCCGTTCCGCGCGATGCTCGGCGCGCTGCGGATCCAGTCGCAGGTCGACGTTGAGCTGACGGTGCCGCGGGCGGCGTTGGAGGGCGCGTGATCTGGTGGGTGGCGTGTACCGGTGAGCCCGTGCCGTCGGTCGTCCCCGACCCGGTGGCTCCGCCCGCCCCGGTGGTCGAGACGGCGTTCGTGCACGCGTCGCTGTTGCGGCTGCGGGTCGCCCCCGACCCGGCCTCCGCGTGGACGCCGCTGCCGATCGACAGCCGGGTGCGGGTGCTCGAGCGCCGGCCCGACTGGGTGCGGGTGATCTCGCCCGACGGGCGCGCAGGGTGGGTCGCGGCGGAGTTCCTGGGCACGGCGCCGCTCGATCCGGTGGAGGTCCAGCGCCGGGTCGACGCGGCGACCGACCCGGCGGAGAAGGTGGTGTGGGCCGAGCGCGCGGCCGCGCTGGCCCCCGGAGACGCAGGCAAGCTCTCGGCGCTGATCGCCGCGTACCGGGCGGCCGGGCGCGACGAGGACGCGCAGAAGGTGGACGAGGCGCTCCGGCTCGACGAGTCGGATCGGTTCGACAAGTGGTTCCCGGCGTACCGCGAGGCGGTGGCGGCGGTGGGGACGGGGC
>JBEBJC010001455.1:0-1700 GCA_040080105.1 Myxococcota bacterium | reverse complement strand
CGCCGGTCGCTGCGCCGGCTCCGGTCGCGCCGGCTCCTGCCCCCGAGCCCGAGCCCGAGCTCGGGTTGTTCGGCCGGGCCCGGCGGCTGGTCTCTCGGTGGCTCGGCCGGTGATCCTCGCGCTCGGCTGGCTCGGGTGTGGGGGAGCCGGGTCGACCCCGTCCGCCGAGGTGGTGGTCGCGTATGGCTCCCGCGCCGAGGGGGAGATCGAGCCGTGTGGGTGCCCGAAGCGCCCGCTCGGCGGCCTCGCGCGCCGGAACACCGTGCTCGCGACCCAGCGCGCCGCGGGCCCGACCGTGGTGGTCGAGGCCGGTCAGTCCCTCGGTCCGCCGCGCGACGAGGCGGTGCCCGGCGGCGAGGAGCAGCGCCGGATCAAGGCCCGGCTGGTGGCCCAGACCTGGGAGGCCGGCGGCCTCGACGCGCTCGCGCTCGGGGGCAACGACTGGGCGCTCGGCGCTCCGTTCGTGCGCGAGCTGGTGGCGCAGCACCACCTGCCGCTGCTGGCGGCGAACCTCACCTGCGGCGGCGCCGCGCCGTACCCGGCGTCGAAGGTGCTCGAGGTCGCCGGGCGCCGGATCGGGGTGGTCGGGGTCACCGAAGGCGCGGTCGAGGGGTGTGAGGTCGGCCCGATGGTCCCGGCGATCCGCGCCGCGGTCGAGGCGATGGGTCCGGTAGACCTCGTGCTGGGGCTGATCCCGGTCGAGACCGATCGCGGGCTCGCCGCAGCGATCTCCGAGCCGATCCCGGTCCACGTGGTGATCGACGCGCGGGGTCGGTCGGCGCAGGGGGGCGCCGAGGCGCGCGGCGACACGTACTTCGTCGGCGCCGGGTCGGAGATGCACTCGGTGTCCGAGCTCCACCTCGTGTTCCACAGCGGAGCGTCCGGGTGGGTGGCCGAAGGTGAGGCCGAGCGGGTGGCGAAGAAGCTCGACAACGCGCGGGCCCGGGTCGAGCAGCTCGACGCGCGCCTGCCCACCGAGCCCGAGGAAGCCCGCGCGGCGCTGCAGCGCCAGCGCGACGCCTACGCCGCCCAGCTCGACGAGCTCACCGCCCGGGCGACCGCGGTGGAGTCGGCGCGGGGCGTACACCGGTTCCGCCTGTCCGAGGTCGAGCTCGACGACGCGATCGCCGACGACCCGGGAGTCGCCGCAGCGGTGGTCGAGGCGAAGGCCGCGATCACCGCGGCCGCGGGCGGGGTCGGCGCGGCGGCGTTCGTGCCGCGGACGGTGACCGATCCGGACTCGGCCTACGCCGGCGGCGAGTCGTGCGCGGGGTGTCACCCGCAGCAGCACGCCCAGTGGTCGACCACGGCGCACGCCCGCGCGTGGAGCACCCTGGTGGCGCAGGACCGCGCGATGGACGACCAGTGCTGGAAGTGCCACGTGACCGGCGCCGATCGCGACGGCGGTCCGGTCGACGCGCCGTCGTCGGGCCCGTGGCGCGACGTGCAGTGTGAGGTCTGCCACGGCCCCGGCCGAGTCCACTCCGTGGTCCGCGCCGCAGGTCCGCGCGAGGCGGGCGCCCCGCCCGACATCCTCCGGGACCCGCCGCGTGAGCTGTGCGTGCAATGTCACGACGGCAAGCAGGACGACGGGCGGTTCGACTTCACCACCTATCGTCCGCAGGTCGCCCATTAGGAGCCCGTGGCACGTAGGCCGCGCGAGCGGCCTCGCGCCCGGGCTCCTCCCCTGCCTCTGCCCC
>JBEBJC010001454.1:0-1700 GCA_040080105.1 Myxococcota bacterium | reverse complement strand
TGGTTCGTGAGCAACATCACCAGGCGGTCGATCCCGATCCCTTCACCGGCGGTGGGCGGCATCGCGAAGGTGAGCGCCCGAATGTAATCGTCGTCGAAGTACATCGCTTCCTGGTCGCCCGCCTCGCGCCCGCGCGCCTGCTGGACGAACCGGGCCGCCTGATCGACCGGATCGTTGAGCTCGGAGAACCCGTTGGCGAGCTCCCGTCGGGCCACGAAAAGCTCGAACCGATCCGCGATCTCGGGGTCGGCGGCGCTCCTGCGGGACAACGGGGAGATCTCGATCGGGAACCCGGTGACGAACGTGGGGTTCGCGAGCGAGGGCTCGACGTACTCCTCGAACAGCAGCTCCCACCACCGGCCGAACGTGGTCGGCAGATCCTTGGTGCGCTCGGGGTGAGCGGCGCGCCAGAACGCCTCGATCCGCGCGGGGTCGCGCAGCGTCGCGCGATCGAGCCCGGTCGCCTCCGACACCAGCGCGTCCATGTCGCCCCGCCGGAACGGAGCCGAGAAGTCGAGGGTCTCCTCGCCGTACGGGACCGAGGTGCCGCCGCAGATCTGCTGCGCGAGCCCGACCAGCAGCTGCTCGGTGAGGGTGATCAGGTCCTCGTGGGTCGCCCAGGCCTGGTAGAACTCGAGCATCGTGAACTCGGGGTTGTGCCGTTGGCTCAGCCCCTCGTTCCGGAACACCCGGTTCAGCTCGAACACCCGCTCGTACCCGCCCACCACCAGCCGCTTGAGGTACAGCTCCGGCGCGATCCGCAGGTACAGCTCGAGGTCGAGCGCGTTGTGGTGGGTGACGAACGGGCGCGCGATCGCGCCGCCCGGGATCACCTGCATCATCGGCGTCTCGACTTCCAGGTAGTCGCGGTCGTGGAAGAAGTCCCGGATCGCCCGCACGATCGCCGACCGCTTGCGGAACACGTCGCGCACGTCTTCGTTGAGGAACAGGTCCACGTACCGTTGGCGCGTGCGCACCTCGGGATCGGTCAGCCCGTGCCACCGGTCGGGGAACGGGGTGAGGATCTTCGACCCGAGGCGCGCCTCTCGCCCGCGCACCGACAGCTCCCCGGTGCGGGTGGTCATCACCGACCCGCGCACCCACACGAAGTCTCCCACGTCGGTGGACTTCAGCAGGTCGAACGTCGCGTCGCCCACCTCCTCCCGGCGCAGGTACACCTGGATCCGCCCGCTCCGGTCGGAGATCCGCAGGAACAGGGCCTTGCCCATCCGGTTGCGGAACATCACCCGCCCGCCGATCGCCACGTCGGTGTCGGCGAGCTCGGTGTCGGGTGGGAGCTCGCCGTGCGCCGCCCGGATCGACTCGGCGGTGTGGGTGACCGACAGCCCGCTGGGGTACGGGTCGATCCCCGCCGAGCGCAGCTCCGCCAGCTTGCCCAGGAACTCCTCGTCGAATTCGTACATCGGTCGTCCCTACCAGCGTTCGAGGATCTCGGCGAGGTCGTCGTCGTCGATGAACAGATCGGCGACCTCTTCTTGATCGAGCAACCAGGTCGACAGCCGGGTGGCCTTCGCGTCGGACGGCAACGACAGCGAGAGGATCTTCGCGACGCCAGGGACGAGTGACTCGACCTCGGCGTCCCCTTCGAGCTCGAGGTGGTCGCCGTTCACCAGGATGTCGAGCAGCCCCTTCGCCTCGCCTTCTTCGCCGAGCAGCTGATCGCCGCCGGAGCGGGGGAC
>JBEBJC010001453.1:0-1700 GCA_040080105.1 Myxococcota bacterium | reverse complement strand
GTGTCGCGCTGACCGACCGGGTCGGACAGCCAGATCGCGTCGTCCCAGTCGAGCGGTTCGCCGAAGATCGCCCCGCCGAACACCGCCAGGACCAGCGCCGCGAGGGTGGCCGCCACCGCCGCGTCGGCCCGGTCGATCACGCGGGCACCGGCTCGAGCGCGACCCGCACCCCGGCGTGGTCCGACAGGCGGCCCACCCCGGGCACCGGGTCGACCCCGACCCGGGTGAACCGCCCGGGCCGCGCGCGCGGGTTGCACCACACCCGGTCGAACCGGGCGCGCGCCCGCCCGCCGAACCCCCAGGTCTGCGCCTCGGCCGCCGGGCTGCCGGCCGCCGTCCACGCGTCGGTGACCTGGGCGAGGTCGGGCACGAGCGGCTCCTCCTCCACCCGGAGGTTCGTGTCGCCGCCGAACACCGCGGGGCCCGGCCACGCGAGCAGCCGCGCGCACACCGCGCCGGCCTGCGCCACCCGCTCCGCGCTGCCTCCGCGCTCGCTCTCGAGGTGGGCGGTGCACACGAGCCAGCCGCCGGCGGTGGCCCACACGAGCTCGCGCCCCATCCGCGACCCGGCGAACGGGGCCCGGCCGCCCTCGACCGGCCCGACCGAGCGGTGCACCGCGACCGCCACGAAGTACTCGCTGGTGCTCGCGGTCGGATCGGGCGGGGTGACCACGAACCCCGCGTGGTGCAGGTGGTGCTTCCAGTGCGCGTGCCAGCTGCGCCGGACGAGCTCCTGCAGGACGAGGAACTCGGGCGGATCACGCAGCAGCGCGGCGAGGCAGCTCGCCTCCGACCGCTCGTCGAGGCGTTCCTCGTGCAGCCCCGCGACGTTCCAGGTGAGGATCGACGGCACGGCCCCGCCTTAACCCGGGCCACACCGGCCGGTGGCCGCGCGCACCGCCGCCGCCACCCCGCGCGCCACGTCGGCGAGCAGCTCCGCGTCGACCGTGTGGTCGGTCGGGTGGTGGTAGTTCGGGTTCCGCAGCAGCGCGGTGTCGGTGATCAACACCGCGTCGACGCCCGCGTCCCACAGCGGCGCATGGTCCGAGAACCGCGACTGCGGGATCGCCGCGCCGCGGCCGGGCACGGTGATCGCGTGGGCCGGGTGCCCGGGCGAAGACGCGAGGTACGTGGCCAGCAGCGCGCCCCAGTCCCGCTCCGACCGGTTGACCGCCCAGTACACGCCCGCGCCGTCGCGCGGGAACGACGCGGGGACGCCGCCGGGGACCTGCTGGCACCCGGGCTCGCGACAGGTGTAGCCCACCGACTCGAGCACGAAGCCGAGCTCGACCTCGGCCGCGTGGCGGTCGGCCCACGCCTGGCTGCCGAACGCGAAGTTCCGCCCGTCGGTGCCCACGGTGGCCCCGCCGTGGGCCTCCGACGGCTCCTCCGCGTCGAAGAACACCCAGGTCACCGGCGCGTCGGGACCGAGCGCGCGGGCGACGGCGAGGGTGACCGCGACCCCGCTGGCGTTGTCGTCGGCGCCCGGGCTGTCCTCCACCGTGTCGTAGTGGGCGCCGACGACCACGCGCCCGGGCGCGAGGCCGGTGGCGACGAGGTTGGTGCCGGAAACGCCGGCGAGGGTGAACGGCTCGGGGGTGACGGTGAAGCCGGCGGCGGTCAGCTGCTCGGTGAGCCACTCACGCACCTGGTGTCGGCGCCGCGCGCTGGCGCGGGGAGAGGCGGCGAGGGTCTGTACG
>JBEBJC010000326.1:0-8310 GCA_040080105.1 Myxococcota bacterium | reverse complement strand
GGGGGCGAGCGTGGTCGGGGGAGGGACGTGCGACAGCGTGCCCTCGGTGATCACCTTGCCCTCGAGGTACCCGCCCACCGCCTTGCTGGTGGACCACGAGTGGCTGCGCGCCCACCGCTTCAGCGGCTCGCCCGGCAGCACGTCGAGCGCGGCCTCACACGCCGCCCGCACCTGGCCCGGCGTGGGCCGGGACTCGGTGCCGTAGGCGAGCATCGACCGGATCATCCGCGCCAGGTCGGGGTCGAGCTCCGACGGGAGCGCCGCCATCGCCTCGACCACGTGCCGCTCGTACGCCGCGGGATCGGAGGCGAGCCGGAACATCTCCACCGGCACCGGGTCGACGAACAGCCGGCGGCCGGCGAGCAGCTCGAACAGGGTGCAGCCGAGCCCGTACACGTCGGCGGCCGGCCCGACCGGCGCTCGCCCGAACCGCTCGGGCGCCATGTACGCGAGCGAGCCCACGGTCGAGCCGGTGCCGGTGCGCGCCTCGCGGTCGGAGGTCTCGGCCATCGAGCGGGCGATGCCGAAGTCGAGCAGCTTGACCTCGCCGTGCCGCCCCACCCGGATGTTCGACGGCTTCACGTCGCGGTGCACCAACCGCAGCGGCTGGTGGTCGGGGCCCAGCGTGGACCACGCCGCGTCGAGCGCCTCCGCCACGGTCGCGATCACCTCGAGCACGGCGCGCGGCGGCAACACGCCGACCAGCGTGGCCAGGTCCTCCCCTTCGACGTACTCGGTGACCAGGCCCACCCGGCCCTCGAGCAGCGCCAGGTCGAACACCTTGAGGATCGACGGGTGGCGCAGCGCGGACATCACCCGCGCCTCGTCGCGCAGGCGTCGAACGGCCTCCGCCCCAGGATCGAGGTCGACCCGCAACAACTTCACCGCGACGTCGTTGCGGACGCCACCGGGCGCCACCATCGTGGCCCGGTACACCTCGCCGTAGCCTCCGCGGCCGAGGCAGTCGTGGATGTGAAACTGGCGTTGGCGCCCGGACTCCATCCTTCATCCACGCCCCGTCCGGCGAGACGGGGTTCAGGGCCTACCGGACGATCGGGATCCGCAGGACGGTGTCCGAGGACCGATCGAGATCGCGGTCACTCGGTGGCGACCGCGAACACGTCTACCATCGTCAGGTAATCGAACGCGAACGGTTGTTCACCCAGCCGTTGCGAACGACGCCCGCCCGTCTCGTACCAGTCGTCGGCGAGCGAGACCGTGGCGGCCGCGCGCGGGGTGGGCGCGCCGGAGTCGACGACGTTGTCACACTCGGCCGCGTAGCCCATCACGTACCCGATCTCGTCGGCCTCGATCCGGTCCAACGTGACGTAGGCGCCCATCATGTACGGCGCGTAGTCGGCGGCCCAGTCCTCGCCGAGGTCGGTGAGGTGGTCCTCGGCGGCCACCTGGTGCTCGTTCAGCTCGCCCACCGCGATGCCCCACGGGATCGCCTGGAGCAGGTCACGCGCGTCCGGGAAGCCCGGGAACGAGGCGCCCGACAGCTGGTTGCAGGTGCTGACGCCGTCGGCCAACTCGAGGTCGAACGCGGCGTACAGGTCGCCGAACCCCTGCGCGGTCCACGTCTCGTGCGCCGACGTGGCCTCGGTCGACAGGTCGTACTCCACGCTGCACATCGGGTTCTTGCCCGCGTCGTGGAACGAGAACACGATCTTCGCCGACCGCTGGGCGCCGATGAACTCGAAGTCTTCCCACGCGCCGCCGTTCGCCACGCCCTCGAAGTCGATCTTCACGTACACGGGGTCGATCGCCGGGGCCGGCGGGACGTAGCTCGTGTCGTTGCGGGGCACGACCGGGTAGGTGCACACCGCGTCGTCGATCGGGGCGTTCGGGTCGCTCGGGCGACCCCACTCCGCGGCGTCGTTGGTGCCGCCGCCGTCGGAGTCGGCGTTCGCGGGATCGGTGCTGGTGACGAACGCCTCGATCCCGTCCGACAACATGTCGTCGTCCGAGTCGCGATCGCGCGGGTCGGTCAGGTAGGTCAGCAGCTCGTCGCCGTCGAGCAGCAGGTCGTCGTCCATGTCGGGGTCGATCGGGTCGGAGTAGGTGATCAGCACCTCTTGCCCGTCGTCCAGACCGTCGCCGTCGGTGTCCTCGAGGCTCGGCTGCGTGGTGTACACCCGCACCTCGTCGCCGTCGAGCAGCTCGTCGCCGTCGGTGTCGGTCGACAGCGGGTTCGACTGGTACACCAGCACCTCGGCCCCGTCGGCCAGCGTGTCGAGGTCGGTGTCGCGCACCAGCGGGTCGGTGAGGGAGACCTCGACCTCGTACCCGTCCTCGAGCCCGTCGTCGTCGGTGTCGCCGACCAGCGGGTCGGTGAGGGTCGTGGTGATCTCCTCCCCGTCCTTCAGCCCGTCGCTGTCGGTGTCGCTGTCGGTGGGGTCGGTGTGGGTGGTCGCGACCTCGATCGGGTCGAGCAGGCTGTCGCCGTCGGTGTCGGAGTCCTCCGGGTCGGTCCCGGCCTCGAACTCGCGCAGGTCGTCCATCGAGTCGTCGTCGGTGTCCACGTCGAGCGGGTCCGAGTCGAACACGTTGACCTCGGTGCCGTCACCGAGGCCGTCGCCGTCGGTGTCCGCATCGAACGGGTCGGTGCTCGCGTCGAGCTCCTCGGCGTCCCACAGGCCGTCCGAGTCGGTGTCGCCCTCGCGCGGGTTCGTGCCGTGGACGTCGATCTCCTCGTCGTCGGTCAGGCCGTCGTAGTCGGTGTCGACGTTGATCGGGTCGGTCAGGTAGACCCGGGCCTCTTCGTAGTCGGTCAGCGTGTCGCCGTCGGTGTCGACGTTCGTGGGGTCGGTGCCCCGCTCGATCTCCTGTCCGTCGTACAGGCCGTCGTAGTCGGTGTCGTTGTTCAGCGGATCGGTCTCGGGGTCACCGGTGATCTCGACCAGGTCGGACACGCCGTCGCCGTCGGTGTCGTCGTTGTTCGGGTCGGTGCCGAGGTTCAGCTCGTCGAGGTCGAAGATCCCGTCGAGGTCGGAGTCGTTGCGGCGCGGGTTGGTCCCGTAGATCGCCACTTCCTCGTAGTCGGACAGGCCGTCGATGTCGGTGTCGGTGTTCGTCGGGTCGGTGTCGAGCTTGTTCCACTCGAGCCCGTCGTCGAGCCCTTCACCGTCGCTGTCCGCGTCGTACGGGTTCGTCTCGGTGATGTTGATCTCGTCGTTGTCGGACAGGCCGTCGCCGTCGGTGTCGACGCTCGCGTCTTTCCCTTCGTCGCCGAACAGGTCGGGGTCCGGCTCGGAGTTGCCGCTGCACGCCCCGAGGGTGGCCAGGGCCAGGATCGCCAAAACGCTCCGCATCGTCACTCCTCGAGGTCCAAGTCGGCGCCGGCGTGGATGGTACCACGTCGATCGCAGAGGCGGGGAAAGGGCCCAGCCGAACGATCCGCAGCGTCGTCCGCGGGAGCGGAGAGCGCCGTCGGCGACCATTCCCGTCGGGCCCGGCCGACGTCTACCGGTGGTCGTCGATGTACTGTTGGACCGCCTGGTTGCTGCGTCGGAGGTTCGGCTGCAGCAGGCCCACCACGAACCGCTCGAGCGCAGGCGCTGCGGCCTTGGCCACGAACGCCGGCACCCCGGGGACCCGCTCCGGGTGGATCACGAACTCACCGTTCATCTGGATCACGGTCTCGGACCCCTCGGCGAGGAACGTGGACGTGCCCTTGGCGGTCACCGCCTCGGGCAGGGCGGACAGGGTGATCTCCCAGTCGCACCGCCACCGATCGCCGTCCCAGGTGGCCCGGTCGATCCACGACAGGGTCTCGGGCTTGATCAGGGACTTGAACGGTCCCGGCACGTCGTCGGAGGTGCCGTGCCACACGTTGAGCAGCTTCACCACCGCGCCCTCGACCACGCGGGACTCGGTGACCACCTGCTTCACGTTGGGCAGGTACGGCACCAGCTCCTGCAGCTTGTCTCGGTGGGTCGAGAACACGACCTCGCGCGGGTGGGGGATCTCGTCGACCAGGCTGAACTTCACGACCACTCCCGGACCCAGTCTGATACTGCACTGGCGCACCCAGCGCCAGGGAGGGGGAGATGGGGGATCCGCGGTTCGCGCCGGAGGTGATCCGGCGGTTGGTCACACACGAGAACCTGTCGGGCCGGCACCTGATCGTGACGTTCACCTGCCCGCGCACCCGCACCCACGTGAACGCGCGGTACTCGGTGCCCGAGCGGTCGGGGTTGGGCCAGCAGGTGGCGCGCCAGGCGGGGTCGACCGCGTGGTACGAGCTGCGGCGGGCGGCGAACCAGCTGCTCGCAGGCGCCCTGGGGCACGGGGTCGCGGCGCGGATCGCGACCAACACGGTGAACACGGCGATGTCGGGCGCGGTGGTCAGCACCGGCACCCGCACGATCGGCGCTACGGAGCGCGACGAGGCGCTGGTCGAAGCGTTTCGGTCGGTGCAGGGGCAGTTCGCGTGGTCGGGCGACCAGTGGGTGCACCAGGCGGCCGCGGCGGCGCAGAAGTCGCCGCTCGAGCGCAGCCTGACCGAGCGGCCGCTGTCCGGGTACGACCGGCAGGTGCTGGCGCGGATGTGCATCGAGATCGCGAACGCCGCGGGCGGGATCTCGGAGGAGGAGCGGGCGCAGCTCGACGACGCGCTCGACCCGTCGATGGGGAGCCTCGAGGCGCTGGCCCGCCGGCCGGCGTTGACCCGGGCCGAGCTGGCCGAGACCACCGTCGCGGCGCGCCCGGCGCTGCTCGCGCTCGCGACCGCGGTGGCGTACTGCGACGAGCGGCTCGACCCGTCCGAGCAGCGCCGGCTCGACGCGTTCGCCGAGGGGATGCAGATCTCGGCCGCGGCCCGGGTGAAGGTCCGCGAGGACGCCTGTGGGTGGGTGCTCGACCAGTGGTTCGACCGGGCGTTCGAGTGGGGTGGCCACGACGAGCACGCGCGTGAGCAGGCGGTCGCGCTCGGCGCGCGGATCGGCATGACCCGCGACGAGGTGGAGGTGGCGGAGGCGCGGTTCCAGCGGCGGCGGGCCGGCTGACCATGAGCTGGGACCTGGCGTATTGGAAGGGCGCGCCGGTGCTCGGGCCGCTCGAGGTGTACGAGGCGCTGATGGACGACGCGTTCGTCGCGTTCGTCGCGCCGCTGTCCACCGCGGAGATCCTCTCGGCGTTCCGCGCGGAGTTCCTCGCAGAGGAGCTGTGGGTCGAGCAGGACGAGCGCGGGGTGCTGCTGCGGGGCCTCGGGTGGGAGGCGTACGTCGCGGAGGGAGGCACGTCGCTGCAGCTGTCGTGCCGGTGGGAGCTCGCGTCGGACGAGGACCGGGTCACCCAGCTCGTGCGAGCGGGGCTCCGGGCCGGGCTGTTCGTGTTCGACCCGCAGTCCGGCCGATGCTGGGACCCGGCGGGCGCCGCCGCCGACTGGGCGAGCCCGTCGTTCGACGCCACCTGGACCGCGGACGTGGTGGACCTACCGGAGGAGGACGAGGACGAGGACGAGGAGGAGGACGAGGAAGAGGTGGAGGACGAGGAGGAGGACGAGGACGAACCCCCGCAGGTACAGACGTGGGACGACGTTCGGGCGTACCTGGTCGAGGCGTACGGCGCCGAAGAGGACGGGGATCTGTGGCTGACCGTGGGCTGGACCGACACGGAGCGCACCCAGCTCGTGGGGGTTCGGCCGCTCGAGGCGCCCGACGGCTGGGTGTACCTGTTCAGCCGGTTCGCGACCGCCGAGCTCGATCTCACCGCCGCGTTCGCCTGTGTCGAGGACTCGATCTTCGGGCTGTCCCGGGTGGACGGCGGGTGGGCGCTGCAGACCACGCTCCCGATGGCGGGCCTGTCGATCGCCGCGTTGAACGAGTGCGTCCGCACCCTCGCGAACGACGCGGACAAATTGTTGGTCCTCGGACTCCGTCCTGCGGAATTCGAGCAGGTGTGCTGCGAGGGCGACGAGTTGTGAGCGCCGCCCTGTACCACGTGGTACAGTCCGCGTACCATTTGGTACAGGGGTCTCCATGCCGTCGTGCCGGGTCCACGCCGAGGCGCTGTCTCCCGCGCCCCCTGCGGCGGTGTTCGCGCTGCTCGCCGACATCCACACCTGGAGCCGGTGGGGCGCGTGGGAGCGGACCGAGCTCGAGTCCCCCGATCCGGAGGGGGGCCAAGGGGTGGGCGCGGTCCGCCGGCTCACCTCGCGGGCGTACGGACAGGTCGTCGTGTCGCGCGAGCGGGTGGAGGAGGTCGTGCCCGACCGGCGTTTGGTGTACTCGCTGCTGTCCGGGCTACCGCTCGAGCGGTACCGCGGGGTGATCGAGGTGTCCCCCGACGCCGCGGGCGGGTCGCGGCTCGAGTGGTCGTCGACGTTCGACCCGGCCGTGTGGGGCACCGGGTGGTTCTACCAGCGGGTGCTCCGGCGGTTCATCGCCGACGCGGCGGCGGCGGTGGCCCGCGCGGCCGCCCAGTGAACGGTCCGCGCGAGCGGCTGCTCGCCGCGACGGTGGCGCACCTGGCCCGACACGGGTTCGCCGAGCTGCGGCTGCGCACGCTGGCGGACGCGATCGGCACCAGCCACCGGATGTTGATCTACCACTTCGGGTCGAAGGAGGGCCTGCTGGCGGCGGTGGTGGCGGCGGTGGAGGCGAACCAGCGCGAGGTGCTCGCGGGGCTCGCCCGCGCGGGCCTCCCGCCCCGGGTGGCGCTGCGGGCGTTCTGGGACGACGTGTCGTCGGAGGAGAGGCGCGCGCACGTGCGGCTGTTCTTCGAGCTGGCGGCGCTGGCGGTCGGCGGGCGTCCGGGCACCGAGGGGCTGCGCGAGACGCTGGTCGAGCCGTGGATCGCGTCGGTTTCGGCTCAGGGGGTGGCCGCGGGCCTCTCACCCGAGCGCGCGCGGGCGGAGGCGCGGCTCGGGATGGCGGTCACCCGCGGGCTGCTGATCGACCTGCTGGCCACCGGCGACCGGGCAGGGGTCGACGCGGCGATGGACCTGTTCCTCGACGCGTTCGTCCCGGCGGACCCGTCAGGCGGGCGGTAACGCCTCCCTCACCGCGGCGACGACCTGCTCGTCGGACGGGAACCCCTCGAGCGTCTTGGCGGACACCACTCGGCCGTGGACCTGGACCAGGAAGATCCCTCCGTTGCCGCGTATCAAGCCGACCTCCACGCCGAGCGCCTTCTTCACCGCGGCCGCCGCCCGGGCGGCCCTCGCGAGGTAGCCTCAACTCCCGCAGTACGTGATCGTGACCATGTCACCCTCCGTCGGTAGGCCGTAACGAGGTGCCCCGCCGGTCGCCCCGGGTAAGATGTGCGCGATGCCGGACCTCCCGCCGCCGCGCCTGTACCAGACCGACGTGCACCGGGCGGAGCTGCGCGACTCGATCCGCACCGAGCTCGCCCGGGCGCTGCGGCAGCGCGGGCTCGAGCTGGTGCTCCGGCGCGCCGACGGCCTGGAGGAGCGGGTCTCCGCCCGGTCGACCCGGGTCGAGGAGCCGGTGGCCGCGATGGCCCTCGCGGTGCTGGTCACGGCGCCGGTCGGGGTTGAGGTGGACTCGGTGGTCGCGGGGACGGCGCGCGACACGTTGCTCGCCACCTTCTGGTGGGAGCCGGGGGCGCTGGTGGTCCAGCAGGCACACCGCGCCGCGCCGCTGCTGACCGCCGGGCCCTCGGAGGACGAGCTGCGGGCCGGGTACGGCGCTCGGCTCGAGCAGGCGGACCGAGAGTGGGACCCGCTCGCGCGCGGGGTGGTCGAGCAAGCCCTCGCCGCGCTGTCGCCGGCGGAGCGCGAGGTGATCGCGACCGTGCCGCTGGTTCGGGTGCGGGAGGCGGTGCAGCGCCGCGACGTGGCCGCCGGATACTTCCCGGCCGGCGCGGACGACGCCCGGATCGAGCTGTACGACCCGGCGGTCCGCGAGACGGCCTCGTTCGTGGGCTCGTTGACGGACCCACACCCCGCGGCGGCGCACACGTTGGTGCACGAGATCGGGCACGCGTTCGCGCGGGACCCGGCGCGGATGGCGTGGCTGCTCGAGCGGGAGTTGGTCGACGCGTCGGCCCGGGACGCCGCGGAGGCGGTCGCGCTCGCGGGAGCGCCGGCCAGCCCCGAGCGGGACGCGCGACTGTCGCAGCTCCAGAGCCGCGGGCCGGCGCGGCGGGCGACGTTCGACGCGCTGCGGGCGTGGGACGGAGACGGCGAGGTCCTGCGGGCGTGGACGGAGGCGGTCGGTGACGAGCTCGCCCCCACGACCTACGGCCGCACCACCGCCGACGAGGGGTTCGCCGAGGCGTTCGCGCTGTGGCACCTCGATCGCGAGGCGCTGGTGCGGGTGTCTCCTCGGTCGGCGGCGTTCT
>JBEBJC010001452.1:0-1702 GCA_040080105.1 Myxococcota bacterium | reverse complement strand
CGGGCGGTTTCGAGCAGGTTCCGCAGCGCGTTCTCCACCCGGCCGCCGCCCGACGGGGTCGGCCCGACCCGCACCGAGGGCGCGCCGGCGCGGGTGGTGGTGGTGGGCTCGGCCGACGCGGTCGCGAACGACCCCGAGCTCGTGCTGAACGCGGTCGACTGGTTGGTCGAAGACCCGGTGCTGATCTCGCTCCGGTCGCGGATCGCCGCCGACCCGCCGCTGCCGCTGCCCGACCGGGCGACCCGGGTCCGGGCGCGGATCGGGATCGTCGGGGTGCCGCTGGGGGTGCTGGTCGGGGTGGCGCTCGTCGGCGTCAGGCGGGAGCGCAGATCCGGACGCCGAACAGGATGATGCAGAACCGCTTCGGGAACGAGCCCCCCACGTCGACCCAATCGTCGTGGTCCGCGTCGGTCGACTCGCCGTCGATCTCCGCGTACCGGCTGGTCGCGCCGCCCACCTCGGCCGCGATGGGGTCGAGCGACAGGTCACCGCCGCGGGTCACGACCGAGAACCGGCTCAGGTCGACCGAGCCGTCGACCGGGAACGCCAGCCCCACCTCGCCGGAGGGGTCGAACGCGAACGGCGCGGTGTCCGGGCCGATCACGATCCGCGGGGGCGCCGGGCACACCCCCACGCCGTCCACCCAGCCGCAGCCGTCGACGGCGCGCTCCGCCGCGACGAGGTCGAGCGCCGCCGCCTTCACCCCGGCCTTCTGCACCAGCGCGTCGAGGGGGAGCGCGCCCCCGTCGGTGACCACCGCGAACGCGCCGAGGTCGACCGAGCCGTCGAGCGGCACGGTGAGCTGCGTCACGTCCGCGAACGAGATCTCGCCCGGCTTCGACCCCCGGTCGAGGATCTCCCACCCGCCGGCGAGCGCGACCTGCGAAGTGAACCACACCATCCGACACCTCCGTCCCCCACAGGGTCACCGGTGGGCGGTACCGCCGGGGTGCCACCGTGTCGCGTCGTGTGTCGGATGACCGCCGACCTGCGCGCGTTGTGGCTCGCGCTCGCGGTGCTCACCGCCGCCGACGCCGGCCTGTGGTGGGTGAGCCGGCCCGCCGCCCCGGTGGTGCACGCGGCGCTGCCCGGGTTCGACCGCGCGCGCGCCACCGGCCTGCGCCTCGGGCCGGTCGACGCGCCGACGGTGATCGAGCGCGGCCCCGACGGCTGGCGGCTGCGGGCCCCGGTGGAGGGGCTCGCCGACCCGGCGGAGCTGGACGCGATCCTCGCCCCGCTCGCCGACGGGGTGTTCCCGGAGGCCGAGGTGGCACAGGGAGGTGACCTCGAGCCGTACGGCCTCGCCGGCGGGTCGGAGGTCCGGGTCGAGGTCTCGGGGGACGACGGGCCGCTGCTCGCGCTGCTCGTCGGGGCAGACGCCGGCGGAGAGGGCACGTTCGTGCGGTTCGCCGACGACGACCGGGTGTACCGGGCGCGGATCGGGGGCCGCGGGCGGTACGATCGGCCGGCGCGCACGCTGCTCGACCGCCGGGTGGTCGGGTGCACCCCGGCGGAGGTGGTGCACGTGGCGGTGCCGTCGGGGGAGGCCTCCCGGGTGGGCGGCGCGTGGGTCGGGCTCGACCCGGTCGGGACCTCGGAGCTGGTGGCGGCGCTGTGTGGCTTGCGGGGGGAGGTCACCGACCCGGCGCGGGTCGAGGCGTGGGACCTGGGCCAGATCGCGCTCGACGGCCCCGAGCCGGTG
>JBEBJC010000325.1:0-8330 GCA_040080105.1 Myxococcota bacterium | reverse complement strand
CCCCCGGCCGACACGGCGCCGACCGCCACCACCACCCCCCCGGCGCCGACCGAGGCGCCACCTGCGTTCCCGCAGCGGGTGATGTACTTCGTGATGCCGGATCGGTTCGCCAACGGAGACCCCACCAACGACGAGCGGGGTGTCCCCGGGTGCTTCGATCCGGACGACCCGTCCTTGCACCACGGCGGCGACTGGCGCGGGTTGCTCGACCACCTCGACTACCTCGAGGAGCTCGGGGTCGACGCGGTGTGGATCACCCCGCCGTACCTGCAGGTCCCGCCCACGAGCCACTCGTGCGGCTACCACGGGTACTGGGGCGACTTCGCCGACCCCGAGGAGCTCGCGGTCGAGCCGAAGCTCGGGGAGTGGGACGACCTCGTCGCGCTGTCGGACGGGCTGCACGCGCGCGGGATGGCGCTGGTGCTCGATCTGGTGGCGAACCACTCGGGCCGCCAGTCCCGGCTGCTCGCGCAGCACCCCGACTGGTTCCACGACGCCGCGGACTGCGAGGCGTCGGACAGCCCGGACGTGGACTGCTCGCTCAACGGGCTGCCGGACTTCGATCAGGCGATCCCGGAGGTCGACGCGTACCTGCGCGCCCAGGGCTCGGCGTGGGTCACCGGGGCGCGCGCCGACGCGGTCCGGCTCGACACGGTGAAGCACCTGCCGCCCGATTGGCTCGGCGGCGCCTATCTCCCCGCGCTCACCGCCGATCAGGACCGGTTCGTGGTGGGGGAGGTGTTCGACGAGGGCGGGTACGACCGGATCGAGGACTACCTCGACGCGGGTCTGCCCTCGGCGTTCGACTTCCCGCTCCGGCGGGCCCTGGTCGACTCGGTGGCGCACGGGGGGTCGATCGACCTCGCCGCGTCCAAGGTGGCAGAGGCGGTCGACCGGTTCGGCATCGAGCGCGCCAACGCGATGGTGCACCTGATCGACAACCACGACGTGCAGCGGTTCACCGAGGACGTGCTGCACCGGCCCGAGTCCGAGGCGAGCGGGCGGTACCGGACCGCGCTCGCGGTGTTGATGACCACCCCCGGGATCCCGCAGCTGACCTGGGGCGCCGAGCTCGGGATGCTCGGCGGCCCGGACCCGGACAACCGGCGCGACCTCCCGGCGTGGGCGTTCGAGCCGGCCCTGCGGGTCGGCGATCCGGAGGGGTTCCTCCCCGACGTGGGGGGCACGTTCGAGGCCACCCGCGGGTGGATCGCGGCGCGCAAGGCACACCCGGCGCTGCAGACCGGCAGCTACGTCGAGCTGTGGCGCCACAACGGCTCCGGCGCGATGGTATGGGCGTACTTCCGGTCCGCGGGCGACGACCGGGTGATCGTGGTGGTGCACACCGGCACCCGCGCCTCTGGGCCCCTGTCGATGAAGATCGTCGAGAACCCGGCGCTGACCGACGCCGACAAGGCAGCGATGCCCGACGGCGCGCGCCTGGTGCCGCTCGGGCCGGGTGCGCCCGACGCCACCGGCGCCCCGACCGGGGTCCGGATCGAGGACGGCCGGTTGAAGCTCGACGACCTACCGCCGCTCACCGCCGCCGCGTTCGTCGTCGGCGGCTGATCCTACGTGTTCGCCGGGGCGATCACCGCCGGGTCGTCGGAGAACAGCCGGGCCACGTCGTCGGACCGGTGGTCGAGCACCGCGCGCTGGTTCGTGTACCCCTTGTCGGTGGTCTCGCCGGCGTCGAGCGACAGCGGTCGGTCGGCGATCAGCGCCCGCTCGACGCGCTCGCTCGCGCCAGGGTGCGCGGCCGCGTGGGCCCGCAGCGCGTCCCGGATCCGGTCGCGCAGCTCGGGCGGGGCGAGCGCCGCCCCGGCGGACGACGGGAACACCAGCGCCCCCAACGCGTCGCGGTCGTGGCCGGCGATCACCACGTCGAGCACCCACGGCGCGGCGGCGTCGACCAGCGCGAGCCGCACCGACGCGACGTTCACCCACGTCCCGCTCGCGAGCTTGAAGTTCTCCCCGAGGCGCCCCACGAACACCACCCCGGCCTCCGGGACGTCGGGGTCGGCGAGCCGCGCGGCGTCGCCCGTCGGGAGGAACCCGTCCGGATCGAGGGGAGGGGCCTCGAGCCCGCCGCCGGGCCGCCAGTAGCCCGGGGTGACGTTCGGCCCGCGGACGCGGAGCTCGAACCGATCCTGCACCGGCGCGAGCTTCACCTGCACCCCCGGCACCGGAACCCCGAGGATCCCGGTCGTGCGGGTGGGGAAGTGGGCGGACGTCGACAGGGGAGCGGTCTCGGTCGACCCCCACGCCGAGGTGAAGAACACGTCCGCCCGCCCGGCGCGCTCGGCCACCCGCTCGAGCCGCTGGCGGGTGGCAGGGGACAGCGCCGCCGCGGCGTAGAACACCAGGTCGAGCCGCGCGAACACCGCCCGCGCCAGCCCTGGGTCGGCTTCGAGCAGCGGAAGCGCCTGGTCGAACCCCCTCGGCACGTTGAACCACAAGGTGGGGCCCACGTCCGCGAGGTTCTGCACCGTGAGCTCGACCAGCCCGGGCGCAGGCCGACCGCGGTCGACGTACAGGGTCCCGCCGTTTCTGAGCACCAGGAAGAAGTTGTGGTTCCCGCCGAACGTGTGGCTCCACGGCAGCCAGTCGACCACCACCGGCGGGCGCGCGGCCAGGAACGGCCAGGTCGCGAACAAGCTCTCCTGGTTCGCGGTCAACATCCGCTGGGTGTTCACCACGCCCTTCGGCGCCCCGGTGGATCCCGAGGTGAACAGGATCTTCGCCACGGTGTCCGGTCCCAGCGTGGCGAACGCGCGCCGCGCGGTGGCCGACGGGGTCGCCTCGCGCAGCGAGCTCCCGCCGGCCTCCACCTGCAGCTTGCCTCCGCGGGACGAGACGAGCGCGGCCTCGGACGCCACCGCGCGGAGCGCCGGCCCGAACCGGTCCGGGTCGTCGGCGTACACCACCGCCGGCCGCAGCACGTCGAACACGTGGCGCAGGCGGGCGAACGTCGCCGACTGGAGAGAGTACGCCGGGGAGACGGGCGCGACCGGCACCCCGACCGACATCGCGCCCAGGCTGATCAGCGCCGCGTCGATCGCGTTGTCCGACAGGGTCGCCACCGGGCGATCCGGCGCGGCCCCGAGCTCGAGCAACGCGGCTCCGATCGACTCGACCGCAGCGGCGCCCTCCGCGTACGACAGGTGCCCCCACGAGCCGTTCGGCTGGCGTTCGGCGAGCCACGGCGACTCGGGCCGCTCTGCCGCCCACCGGACGAGCCAGTCGCCGACACACCGGGCGGGGCTGGGCAGCGGGGTGGTCGCCTCGTACACCACCCCGGTAGGGGTGGTCCGGGCGCGAAGATCGGGCCGGAGCAGGTCGAGCATGTCAGCGTTCCTCGATGCCGGCGATGCTCCACCAATGGCCGTGCGCGAGCGCGATCCGTCCGGTCAGGCGTCGCTGGGGCTCTGGTTGTACCAGAACCTCGACCGCGCCGCCGGGGTGGAGGTGGAGGGAGAACTCGTGGAACTCGGTGAGCCTGCCGCCGCCGGCCGCGTACCACGCCTTGAACATCGCTTCCTTGGCCGAGAACAACGCGAGCGTGTCCCCTCGATCCACCGGCGTGCGGACGATCGCGTCGATGCCGGGGTCGAGCGGGCGGATCGCCTCCACGTCGATCCCGAGGGCGCGCCACCGCTCGCGCGAGCTGGCTGCGGCGGCCGCGATCTCACGCGAGTGGGACAGGCTCGCGGCGTGGGTCGCGGGGAGATCGGGCGAGCGGTCGGGTCGGCGGACCAGCGGCCCGGTCGTCGTGCAGCCCGCGGCAACCAGCGCCTCGCGCAGCGCGGCCCGGCCGAACGCGAACTCGCGTCGGCGAACCTCGGCCGCGCCGTCCACCGCGGACCGCTCCGCCGGGTGCAGCGGCGGCGGCTCTCCGTGGATGCGCGCCGCGCACACGGCGGTGCCCTCGAGCGCCCATCCCGCCGGCGGGGTGAGCCACTCCATGCCACCTCCCCCCGTCCCCTATCCACCCTCAACCGACGCAGGCCGCAACCGATGGTCCCCGCATGTACAGCGACGGCCAGCCTTGGGTGATCGCGTCGGTGGAGGGTCGATCGGTGGGGCTCCCCGCCGACAACGTGGTCGAGATGTTGCCGATGCCCACGATCCGGCGACCGCCGGGCCTGTCTCCTGCGGTGCGCGGTGTGATCGACCTGCGGGGGCGGGTGCTGCCGGTCGCGAGCCTGCGCCAGGTGTTCGACCTCCCGTCGGCGGCCGACGCGCGGGAGGAGCTGTTGGAGTTGCTCGAGGGGCGCCTCGCCGACCACCAGCGGTGGCTCGCCGAGCTCGAGGCCTCGGTGCTGGAGGAGCGGCCGTTCGAGCTGACCACCGATCCACACGCGTGCGCGTTCGGCCGGTGGTACGACCGGTACGACTCGCCCCACCCGTTGGTGCGGTCAGTGCTGAAGCGGTTCGACGGCCCTCACAAGGCGATCCACGCGTGTGGGGTCGAGGTGTTGCAAAGGGTCGCCGAAGGGGACGTGACCGGCGCGCTGCAGCGGATCGAGCGCGAGCGGTTCACCACCCTGCGCCGGCTGGTCGACCTGTTCGGGCAGGCCGCGTGGGCGGTGCGCGAGTCGCTCGCCGAGATCGCGGTAGTGTTGAGGCACGACGGGCGCCACTTCGCGATCAGCGTCGACCAGGTCGATCAGTTGCAGGTCCTCACGATGGAGGGGGGCCCGGACGCACTCGGGCTCGAGCACCCCGGGCACCACCTGGCCGGGGTGGGGCGGAACCGCGACGGCCGGATGATCCTGCTCGCGGACGTGCCGTCCCTCGCGAGCGTGTCGGCCGGCGGGTACTGACGGCTGTCGGCCCCGCAGGATACGGTGCCCCGATGCGGGGCCGGTGGGTGGTGCAGGCGGTCGGGGTGGTCGGGGTGGCTCTGGGCGTGGGCTACGGGTACTCGTGGCTGCGCGACCACCAGGCAGCGGAGCGCGCGCGCGCGGTGTGCGCGGGCCTCGCCGAGCAGCTCGCGCCCGACGGCCTCGCGCCGACCGAGGCGCAGTGGCTCCGCGACGCGACGGGCCGGGGCGAGTGGCTCCTCGCGGGGTGCGGGTTCACCGCCGACGCGGCCGACGTGGCGGCGTGGGTCGAGGTCCACGGTGAGCCTGGCCCATCGCAGCCGGTCGGGGTGATCACGTCGCCGTGTGTGGTCGACAACCGCCGCCTCGCGCTGCGCTCCGCCGACGGGTGGCGCCCGCGCGCAGGGCTGCGGGCCAGCCAGCTGTCGATGTTCACCGAGGCGCCACAGCCCGCGGCCGACCGGGTCCGCTGGCGGGCAGCGTACGTCCTCGACGAGCAGTTGTGCCTCGAAGCCGTGGTGCGCGGGTACTGATGGATCCGCGGTTCGATCCCGAGCCGATCCCGATGGAGGAGGCGGAGGAAGGGGTCGAGTCGCTCCACCTCCGGTTCGGTCGACCGGCGAGCGGGGATCGGTAGCGCGATCCTGGGGACGCGAGCCCGTGAACGCGCGATTGACGCAGGTCCGCGTGGGCGGGCGCGCGGAGTCGCTGGACGTGCTCCCTCGTTCGTGGGACCTTCTCGGGTGCGCATCGCCGAAATTGGGCTCCTCGCCGGCGGGCTCCCCCACCCACCCGGAGGAATTGATGATTCGTTTCATGAGGCCAGCGGTCTGGATACCGACCGCGCTCGGCTCGTTCCTGGCGTCCGACGCGGTCGCCCAAACCGTGTCTCCCCCGTATGATGCCCACTACACCGCCCTCTCGCTCGGGTCGGTCCCCGGTATGCCGGTCCCGTACGGGGGCCTCACGTTCGACGTGAACCAACCGGACATCCTGCTCGTCGGTGGGAAGGCGGGGACCGCCGCCGGCGCGGTGTACCAGATCTTGGTGGCCCGCGACGTCGACGGGCACGTCATCGGGTTCGTGGGGTCGGCCACCGTGCGCGCCACCACTGCGTCGATCGACGGCGGGTTGGCGTTTGGTCCCGACGAGGTGTTGTTCTACACCCGGTACCCGGCGAACCAGGTCGGTCAGGTCCTCCCCGGCGGCGTGGTCACCGCCAAGTTCCAGAACCTGACCCCGCTCGGGGCCAGGTCGTCGGTCGGTACGCTGCAGTTCGTCCCCGACGGGTTCCCCGGGGCGGGGACGCTGAAGACCGTGAGCTACACCACCGGAGACTGGAACGAGATCACCCTCGCCCCCGACGGGGCAGGGACCTTCGATCTCACCGGCGCGAGCCTCCGGGCCACCCTGACCGGAGGTCCGGAGGGGCTGGTGTACGTCCCGCTCGGCTCACCGGAGTTCGCCGCGCCGAGCGTCGCGGTGTCCGAGAGCCGGAACCACCTGCTGGCGACGTACCAGATCGACGCCAACGGCGACGCGATCGTAGGGACCCGCAAGGTGATGGTCACCGGGATCGCCGGCGCCGAGGGGGCCACCGTGGACCCGGTGAGCCACGACATCGTGGTGTCGACCTACTCGGGCGCGAACGCGATCTTCGTGGTGCGCGGGTTCGCCGCCCCACCGGTCGACCTGGACGGCGACGGGATCGACGATCCGGTCGACAATTGCCCGTCCGTCCCGAACGCGGACCAAGTCGACACCGACGGCGACGCCGCTGGGGACGCCTGCGACGACGACGACGACGGCGACGGGTTCCCCGACGCCGAGGACGCGTTCCCGCTCGACCCGCTCGAGCACCTCGACACCGACGGCGACGGCGTGGGGGACGTGAGCGACGCCTGCCCGCTCGACAACCCGAACGACGGTGACGGCGACGCGATCTGCTCGAGCCAAGACCTGTGTCCCGCCGTGTACGACCCGGCTCAGGTCGACACCGACGCCGACGGTCTGGGCGACCCGTGTGACCCGGACTGGGACGGCGACGGAGTCCCCGACGTGGTCGACTTGTGCATCGGGTTCGACGACGCGGTCGACGGCGACGGGGACGGGATCCCCGATGGTCCCGACGCGGCCGGCGCCCCGTGCGACCTCTGCCCGCTCGACCCCCAGAACGACGCCGACACCGACGGGCGTTGTTCCGACGCCGACAACTGCCCGGTCGACGCGAACGCCGACCAGCTGGACTCGGATCTGGACCTCGCGGGAGACGCGTGTGATCCGGACGACGACAACGACGGTGTGCTCGACGGGGTCGACCTGTACCCGCTCGACCCGAGCGAGTCGGCCGACGGTGACGGCGACGGAGTGGGCGACAACTCGGACTTCTGCCTCGGCGACGACGGCGCGGGCGACACCGACCTGGACGGCACGTGTGACGACCTGGACGCGCTGCCCGGCGACCCGACCGAGACCGCCGATCAGGACGGAGACGGGTTCGGTGACAACGCCGACCTGTTCGACCTCGATCCGACCGAGTGGAGCGACACGGACCTCGACGGTGTGGGTGACAACGGCGACGCCTGTGCTGGTGACGACGCCTCGGGAGACACCGACGCCGATCTGACCTGCGACGACTCCGACCTGTGCCCCACCGACCCGCTCGACGCCGACCTCGACGGAGACCTGGTGTGCGACGTGGTCGACGTGTGCATCGGCGACGTGAACGCGGACGCGGACGGGGACCAGACCTGCGACGACCTCGACCTGTGTTGGGGCAACGACGCGACCGGCGACTCCGATTCCGACTTCGTGTGTGACGGAAACGACAACTGCCCTGTCGACGCCAACGTGGATCAGGCCGACGGCGACGCCGACGGGATCGGCGACGCCTGCGAGACCGACGCTGACCAGGACGGCGTGGTCGACGAGATCGACGGGTGCCCGACGGTGTTCGACCCGGACCAGGCCGACAACGACGCCGACGGGGCCGGGGACGCCTGCGACGACGACGACGACGGTGACGGCGCGCTGGACGTGGCCGACAACTGCCCGGTGCTCGCCAACGCCGACCAGGCCGACGCAGACGCCGACGGCCAGGGGGATGCGTGTGACGGAGACGACGACGCGGACGGCGTGGTCGACCTGATCGACCAGTGCCCCTCGACCCCGCTCGACGTGCTGTTCGATCCCACCGGGTGCTCCGGGGTGCAGCGGATCGACCAGGTGTGCGGCGGCTCGCAGTGCTCGAGCTTCCCGCTGCAGCTCCGGTACGTGGCGTGTGTGATCCGGCAGTCGAACGCGGCCCATGTCACCGGGTTGATCACCCGGCGCGAGCGCGGCGTGCTGATCCGCGACGCGGCGTTCAGCTGCTGGTGCGGCCGGTGAGCGCCCGCCGCCGCGCCGCGCTCGCGGCCGTGCTCGTCGCGCTCGCCGCGGTCGGGGGGTGGTGGTGGGCGACCCCCGCGCCCACCCCCCCGGCCGCCGTGGGCGCGGGGGTCGCCC
>JBEBJC010001451.1:0-1706 GCA_040080105.1 Myxococcota bacterium | reverse complement strand
GGGAGGACGGGAGCCGGTCTTGGGTCCGTTCGGCGTCGGAGCGCGCGGGCACCTTCGCGGTGTTCAACCTAGAGGTGGCGGAGGTCCACACCTACTTCGCGGCCGGCGTGCTGGTGCACAACGGCAACGACTGTGTGGGAGGCGGCGCCTCAAAGAGTGGAACGAAGATCCCCACCGACGAACTGCTGGCCCCGCCGTCGGCGCGAGGGCGAGCCCCGACGGGATCGGACGGTCACCCGGTCGAACTGCATCATCGGGATCAAACGCCCGATGGGCCGCTTGACGAGATGACGCGCACCGATCATCGGGGTGCCGGGAACTTCGGGCAGAACCATACGAACACCGGCCAGGAGCCGAGCAAGATCGACCGGAAGGCGTTCGGAAAGGAGCGAACCGAGTACTGGGAGGGCGAGTGGGACGGTGGTCGCTTCGACGGCATGTCGACGCCGGAGCCTACAAGTGATCCGTGACGTTCAGTCTCCGGACGGCCGCTGGTCGATCGTTGTCGAAGACGACGACCGCGTGGCCTACGCCTACCTGCTCGATGGCCAGCGCATCGTGGGCGACGTTTGGCTGTACAACGTCGACCTGGCTCCCGAAGACACCGACTGGAAACGACAGGCACGGCGCCCTTTCCTTCAACCACGGCCCTTCTGTCTCGAAGTCCCCTTCGCACGGCTCGGTGAAGACTCGGACGTACGGGCTAGGTGGACGGGCGACGCCGTGGTGGTCGAGATCGACGGGGTCGTGTGGGCACGTTTGGCGAGCGGGTCGAAGCCGGGGTGGTCGCGTCTGGCTGCCCGTGCAGGACCGCTCGCGAAGCCGCTGCGAGAGGAGGAGTGATGCGGGATCTTCTTGGGCTCGGCGGGCACCCGCTGACGACGGATGACCTTCGCGAGGTGGAGGCTCGACTCGGCGTCGGGCTTCCAGACAGCGTTGTGCGCTTCCTTTCCGCCGCCAATGTCGTTGGTCTCACGTTGACCCTGGACGAGGACGCTGACGAGTCGGGCCTCGGAGTTGATCTGCGCTGGATGACGCTGGAGCAAACGGTCTCTGAAGGCACCGAGAGTTTTCCTGGCATCGCGGCCGTCCCACTCGGATACCTTCCCGTCGGCATCGACCTCGGAGGGAGCGGTGACCCGTACTTCATCCGGCTCGTTGACGGTGCTTTCGTCAGGATCCCGCACGATGCGGTGCGCGACGGACGGCTCTTGACTGAACAGGTTGAGGTCGTCTCGCAGTCGGTCGAAGAGTTCGTCGAACGGGCTACTCCTGGGCGATGAAGATGCCGTTCTCAACAAGGTTGCGGTGCGGAACTCTACTCCGACGGCTCGTGCTGTTGCCGCACCCTGACAAATGCGGATCTCAGCGCGCACAGTCCGCCTGACTCGCCGTCAATGCGCCCGGACTGTACACCACCGGGCGGCAGCGGCCGGGTCGATCCGCTTGACGACCTGATCATCCCAGGTGATCGGGACGGCAGGAGGTGCTCGATAGCCACGCCCCCGGGAGCTGCGTAAACGTGTGGTGGAAGCGTAGAACAACGGCGGGGGCACGTACGAGGAGCTGGCCGATCGCTTCTCGGTCGGACGGGCCACCGTGGACCGCTGGCTCGCCTCGAACGACAGACCGGCGACGTGCAGCCGCGGCCGATGGGCGGAGCTCGGCACGCGGGGACGTACGCGGGCGGGAACCCGCTGCTGTAC
>JBEBJC010001450.1:0-1706 GCA_040080105.1 Myxococcota bacterium | reverse complement strand
TCGCCGGGGCGCCGGTGGGGTGGTCCCCGCGGGCGCGCGCGGTCCCGGGCGAGTCCTGGGAGGCGCCGGTCGCGCTGCGCCTGCCGGTGCGCCGCCCGGTGGCCGACCGCGAGGTGCGCGGCGAGATCGCGATCGACGGCTCCACCCGGTGGTCGTTCACCGGCTGGTCGAGCGTCGACGGCGCCCGGTGCGGGGTGCTCGAGTCCCACGGGCAGCTCACGGGCCACGGCTCGTTCGTGGTGATGGGCCCCGACGGCCCGGAGGGCGGCACGACGCTCGGGATCGCGGCCGAGCTCGCCGCCGAGGGGTGCTGGGACCCGGCCGCCGGGCGGTTCGTGTGGCACCACGCGGTGGTCGACGCGGTGCAGATCGCAGGCGGCGATCAACGGGTGCGGTTGCACGTGGCGAGCTGGGTGGGGGCGGCCGAGTAGCGGCCGGCGCCGGGTTCCTAGTGGTCGAGGCTCGTGATCACCGGCTGCCCGGCCTCGTCGAGCGCCGCCGGGATCCCGGCCTCACTCGTCGTGCCGCGGGTGAGCTCGAGCTCGAAATCGACCGCGCGCACGACCCCCTCGAACCGGTAGCCGAAGTCCTCGAGCTGGGTGCCGGGCGAGAAGTTCGTCGCGGTGGCGTTCGCCGCCACGAACGGCTCCTGGCCCTCCCCCGGGGCAGCGGTGAACGACCAGGTGCGCAGGTACGCCCCCCTGTCGTCGGTGCGGGTCGGGTCGAACGCGAAGTCGATCGCCGCGAACCCGAGCGCGGTCGGGGTGATCGGGAACTCGAGCGCGATCGGGGCCGGGTCGGTCTGCGGCTCCGGGTTCGCCGGGTTGCCGGAGAACTCGAACTGCGCCCCCTGGACCAGATCGAGGTCCTCGACCGCGCCGTCGCCCACCAGGAACGTCACGTCCACGTCGAGATCGACCACCGCCTGGTCGTACACCGCGTCGATGCACTCGCGGTCGGGGTCGAACGTCTTGCCCGCCGCGAACGTGGCGCTGACCGGGGCCGACACCTGGTCACCGTCGATCGTGACCTCACCCAGCGCCACCGCGATCCGCCGCGGGTGCCAACCGTACTCCGGCTGGTAACAGGACGGGCCGCCGGACAGCTCGTGCTGGGTCGACAGGACCAAGCCCGACAGCAGCGCGGTCGCGGTCTCGGGCGCGTGCTCGGGCAGCGGCGCGGTCACCGTGCCGGTCGCGCCCGCCGCCGACACCTCGAGGTGCACGGTGCCGCGCACGATCGCGGTCCGGGTCGACGTGAGGTTCGCCCACGACACGTCCACGTCGGACGAGTCGGTGAACGGGAACTCCTCACACGCCACGTCGCAGGTCGCGGGCAGCGGCGCGAGCACCTGGTTCGTGGTCGAGGTGCCGCCGACCACCGCCACCTCGGTCGAGGTGCTCCCCGGGCGGACGTGCAGGTACGACAGCCGGTGGTTGAAGTACTCCCACCCGAACCCGAACCCCTCGAGCACCGTGCCCGACTGCGGGTCGAGCTCGCGCCCCCCACACCCGACGAACGAGAGCAACACCCACGTCATCCGCCCCTCCGGCCTCCCATCCTAACGCCCGGAGGGCCGCCCGCGTTCCCAACAATTCCCCTCTCCCCCACGCCCGTTCGTCCGCTCAGCCGAGGCCCGTCGCCTCCCGGAGCACGTCGTCGGCGCGCTCGGGGGGGCCTCCGTCGAGGTGGACCGCGACCGCGCG
>JBEBJC010001449.1:0-1707 GCA_040080105.1 Myxococcota bacterium | reverse complement strand
GGTTCGGCCGGTGGCTGTTGACCCGGTTCGGGTACCGCAGCCGCGCGGTCGACACCTCGGTGGGCGCGGTGCACCTGCTCGCGCGCGACGGCGGCGGCGAGCTCCCGCCGGTGTTGTTGATCCACGGGTTCGGCGCCGCGGCGATGCAGTGGGTGCCGCTGGTGCGCGCGCTGCGGCCCCACGTGCGGTCGGTGTGGGCGATCGACCTGCCCGGCCACGGGTTCTCGCACCGGCCGGACCGGCTCACGCTCGATGTCCTGCGCGACGGGGTGATCGAGGCGCTCGACCAGGTGCACTCCGAGATCGGGCCGGCGGTGGTGGTGGGCAACAGCCTCGGCGGCGCGGTGGCGCTGCGGTACGCGCACGCCCGGCCCGACCGCGCGGTCGCGGTGCACCTGCTGTCGCCCGGGGGCGCCCCGATGGCGCCCGACGAGCTGCGCGAGGTGCAGCGGCTGTTCCGGGTGGTGACCCACACCGACGCCACCACGTTCCTCGACCGGCTGTACGCGACGCCGCGCGGGTGGACCGGGCACCTGCTCGCGCCGTTCGTGCGGCGGGTGTTCGCCGACCCGGCGCTGCACGACCTGCTGGCCGAGGTCACCGACGCGGACTGGCTGACGCCGGACGAGGTGCGCCAGCTGCCCCACCCGCTGCGGGTGAGCTGGGGCCGGCTCGACCGGATCCTGCCCGCCGCCGCGGTCGGGTTCTGGCGCGCCCACCTGCCGGACCGCGGGGAGCTCGACGAGCCCGAGGCGTTCGGTCACGTCCCCCAGCTCGACTCGCCCGGGCGGACGGCGGCCGACATCGTCGCGTTCACCCGGCGGGCGGTGCTGCCGCGCGGCGGCGGGTGAACCGCGCGAGCAGCGCGCCGGCGACCCCGAGCCACACCGAGCCCGGCTCGACCTGGGCGCAGCCGCACCCCTCGGATGGGTCCTCGGGCTTGCCGGTGTCGTCGGCGGGCGGGGGCTCCGGGCTCACCCGATCGACGCCGTCGCAGTCCTGGTCGATCCCGTCGTCGGCGACCTCGGGCAGGTCGGGGGACCGCTGCGGGTCGGCGTCGTCGCAGTCACCCCCGGCGCTCACCCACCCCTCGGGCGGGCACGCGGTGGTCACCTCGGTCGCGTCGTCGCCGCGCCCGTCGCCGTCGACGTCGGCGTACCACGCGGACTCCGGCCCGTCGCCGAGCGGGGTGCCGTCACAGTCCCCGTCGAGCCCGTCGCACAGCTGCTCCCCGCCGGGGTGCGCGCTCGCGTGGCCGTCGTCGCAGTCGGTGCCGTCGTCGACCCACCCCGCCTCGGGCGCACACGCCTCGGTGGCGGTGGCGGGGTCGCCGAACCCGTCGGCGTCCGCGTCGAGGTAGAACGTCGAGAACGGCTCGTCGTCGGTGCCCGCGGCGCAGTTCTGGTCGACCCCGTCACACGCCTCGACCGCGCCGGGGAACACGTCGGAGGCGAGGTCGTCGCAGTCCCCGGCCACGTCCGCGAACCCCGACGACCCGTCGCAGTACGTCGCGGCCGGCTCGACGCCGAACCCGTCCGCGTCGGCGTCGGGGTAGCCGGTCCGCTCGACCCCGAGCGCGGCGCTCGTGTCGTCGCAGTCGTCGGCGTTCGCCACCTGGCCCGGCTCCGCGCCGCACGCCTCCACCGGCGAGGCCGGGTCGCCCAACTCGTCGCCGTCGGCGTCGAGGTACGCGATCCACAGCGCGGC
>JBEBJC010000324.1:0-8350 GCA_040080105.1 Myxococcota bacterium | reverse complement strand
GTCCTTCCCCGCCCGGGCGCGCCCTCCCCCCCGTCGAGCGGGCCGTCGGTGTTGGTGGTGACAGTCGACGGGCTCGGCGCCGACGCGGTCCCGGCCGAGCTCACCGCGCTCACCGCGGGCGGGGTCACCTTCACCGACGCGGTCACCCCCACGCCCGCCGGGCGACCCGCGAACGCCGCGGTCCTCACCGGGGTCCACCCGCTGCGCAACGGCGTGCTCACCGAGCGCGATCGCCTGTCCCGGGCGTTCCCCACCCTGTTCGAGGCGCTGGCGACCGCCGGGTGGGACACCGGGGCGTTCGTGTCCACCGCGACCGTCGACCGGCGCTCCGGGCTCGCGCAGGGGTTCCGCACGTTCGACGACGGCTGGACCGGCGCGCAGGACGCGGCGGTCGCCCGGATCGGCCTCGGCCTGTTCACCCGCGCGGCCGATCCGCTGCGGATCGGCCGGTGGTCCGCCCGCGAAGACCGCGCCACCGCGAGCGCGTTCGCCCGGTGGGCGAGCCACCGCGACACCCCGTGGGCGGCGTGGGTCCACCTGTCGGACCCGCACCGGGTCGCGCTCGGAGCGCTCGGGCAGTCGACCCTCGCCGAGGCTGCCGCCACGCTCCGAACCGCGCTCGATCCAGCCGTGATGTTGGTGGTGGTGGGCACCCACGGCGAGCTGCCGGGCGGGCGCGGCAACGCCACCCTCGCCGACGGGGTGGTGCACGTCCCGCTCGCGGTCCGACCGCCGACAGCGCTGCCAGCGCCCGCGGTGGTGGGGGCGCAGGTCCGCACGCTCGACGTGGCGGCGACGGTGCTCGACGCGCTCGACGTCGACGCCGGCACCGAGACCGAGGGCCTGCCGCTGGCCGGGTACGCCACCGGGGCCCGGCAGGTCTCGCTGTCGTGCTCCCTCGTCGGCCAGGACCTCGACGGCGGCTGGCTCGTGGGGCTGCGGGCGGATCGGGTGAAGGTGATCACCGGCCCTGGCGACGCGGCGCGGCTGTACCTGCTCGACGAGGACCCGGCGGAGGCCGTCGATCGGTCGGCCGAGCAGCCCGGGGTGATGGCGCAGGCGCGCGGCGCGATCGCCGCCGACCGGGCCGCGCTCGACGCGAGGCTGCGCTGATGGCGGTGTTCACCGTCACCGCGGTCACCCAGCAGATCGATCGCCTGCTGAACCGGGCGTTCCCCACCGTGTCGGTCGAGGGCGAGCTCGCGCAGCTCCAGATCCCCGGCTCGGGCCACGCGTACCTGGTGCTGCAGGACGGCTCGGCGACCCTCGCGTGCGTGATCTGGCGCACCGAGTGGGCGGCAGCCGCCCCGACGCCGGCGGTGGGCGAGCGGGTGGTGGTGCACGGGCGGCTCGGGGTGTACGCGCAGCACGGCAAGTACCAGCTGTACGGGACCCGGATCGAGCGCGCCGGCGTCGGAGAGCGCGCGGCGCGCCTCGCGAAGATCCGGGAGCGGCTGCGGGCCGACGGGCTGCTCGATCCACGTCGGCGGCGACCGCTGCCGGCGTTCCCCCGGGTTGTCGGGCTGGCCACCTCCCTCGCGGGGGCCGCGGTGCAGGACTTCCTGCGGGTCAGCCGGGGGCGGTGGCCCGCCGCGCGGATCCTGGTCGCCCCGTGTACAGTGCAGGGGCCGGAGGCGGCCCCCAGCGTGATCCGCGCGCTCGAGCTGCTGTTCGAGGACGGCCGGAGCGACGTGATCGTGGTCACCCGCGGCGGGGGGAGCAAGATCGACCTCGGCGCGTTCGACGACGAGCAGCTCGCGCGGTGGATCGCGACCGCCCCGGTGCCGGTGGTGAGCGCGGTCGGCCACGAGATCGACACCCCCCTGTCGGACGAGGTGGCGGACGCCGCCGCCCCCACCCCGACCGCGGCCGCGGTGTTGGTGCTCCCGGACGGTCCGGCGCTGGCGCAGCGGGCCGACGAGGCCGAGCTCGCCCTACGCCGCGCGATGCAGCGGCGGATCACCCGCAGCCGGGCGCGCCTGGTCGAGCTGCGCGAGCGTCTGCGCCACCCGGCGCGCACGGTCGCCGCGGCGCGCGAACGCCACGACGCTCTGCGGGCGCGGCTTGTCGCGGCGATGGCCCGCCGGCTCCAGCGCTCCGCCGATCAGCTGTCGGCGGTCGACGGCAAGCTCCGCGCGTACTCTCCGTACGGAGTGCTGGGGCGCGGGTACGCGATCGTGCGCGCCGGGGAGCAGGTGGTCCGGTCCCCCGACGACGCCGCGCCGGGGCAGGCGCTCACCGTGCGGGTGTCCGGCGGGACGTTCGGCGCGACCCGCGACTGACCCGCGACTGACCTGCGACGGACCGAGCGGGTCAGAACAGGCACCCCGCGGGAAGGGGCGGCTCGTCCTCGACCGCCGCCGCCCACCCGGGCTCGGGGGTGAACGCGGTCCACCCCCCGTCGACCGCGCCGGTCACCGCGACCCCGCCGAACCCGTCCGGGTGCAGGTGGCCGCGCACCACCACCTCCTCCTCGCTCCCGATCGGCACCGGCCCGCCGCTGCGCTCGAACGGCTGCTCGTCGGGGTGGCTGTGGTCGAGGATCCGCCGGTACACCAGCGCGCCGTCGGGGGTCAGCACCTCCCACCAGTCGGCGTACCGATCGCAGCCGGTCTCGTCCGCCCGGAGCGTGACGAACAGGGTGTACGCCCCACTCGCGCCGGCGGCGGACACGCCCACCACGTCGACGCCGTCCACGACGGGCTCCGGTCGCGGATCGGAACACGAGGCCAGAGCCACCGCCCACATCGTCGCCTCCGGCCCGAGCATACGCGTCCTGCGTGACGGATGCCCACGACCGGCGTACGATGGGGACCGCTGGAGAAGGTACAGATGGAGAGCAGCCTCGAACGGCTGTCCTCGACCCATCGGGGGTTCCTCACGTGGGTCGCGGGCTCGATCCGGCGCCCGCTCCCCGAGGTGTGGGCGCTGCTCTCGGCCGAGGGGACCACGGGGCTCGATCCGGATGGCCGCCACCTCCGCTCGCTCGATCTGTCCCCGCTCGGCGCGGCGTTCCGGATGGCCGCCGGGCCGAAGCGACGGCTCACGTTGCCCCTCGGCGGGATGGACTCGCTGGTCGAGCTCGACGTGTCCGGGCTCGACCTCGACGCGCTCGACGCGCGCACGTTGCCCGGGCTCGTGGTGTTGCGGTGCCCGCGCAACCGCCTGCGCGACGTGGACCTGTCGGGGAACGCCGCGCTCGAGGTCGTCGACGTGGCCGACAACGCGTTGATGTGGCTCGACCTCCGGACGAACGTTCGGCTCCGCGAGGTGTGCGCCTCCGGCAACCAACTCGGGGCGATCGTGTTGCCCGAGCCGTCGGCGCTCGAGCGGCTCGACGTGTCGCGCAACCAGCTGATGGTGCTCGACCTGGGCGAGCAGCCCGCGCTGACCGAGCTGTCGTGTCACCGCAACGCGCTGGTCCGGTTGGCGACCCGGTCGGCGCCGAAGCTCGACACGATCGACGCGTCGCGCAACGAGCTGGTCGAGCTCGAGCTCGGGACGCTGCCGGCGCTGCGGCGGCTGCACGTGGGGCGGAACCGCCTCGACGCGCTCACGGTCGCCGGCTTCCCTGGGCTGGTCGAGCTGAAGGTCCACGGCAACTACCTGCAGCGGCTCGACCTCCGGGGGTTGGCCGCGCTCGAGTCCCTCGACGCCCGCGCGAACCAGCTCGGGGCGGTGGAGCTCGGGGAACCGCGGGCGCTGGTCGAGGTGAACCTGTCCGACAACCTGTTGCACGCGCTCGACCCGAGCGGCGCGTCGGGGCTGCAGACCCTGCGGTGCAGCGGCAACCACCTGCGCGCCCTGTCGATCGCCGGGTGCCCCGCCCTGGTGCAGCTCGACTGCAGCGACAACCCGCTGGCCACCCTCGATCCGAGCCCGGCGCAGCACCTGGTCGAGCTGCGGGCGGAGCACACCTCGCTCGAGTCGCTCGACATCACGCACAACGCGTCGCTGGTGCGCCTGCAGACACGGCCTCCGTTCGGGGGGCGCGCGCCGCGGGTGGAGGCGACCGACGAGCAGCGGCACCGCCTGCGCGAGCTGCGCGAGGCGGCCGGGTTGGGCTCGGGCGCCTCCGACCCCCACGCGATGACCGCGTACGAGCTGCACGACCTGGCGGCGTCGATCCGCGGGCGCGACGCCGAGGCGCGCCTGCTCGAGATCGTGAGCGCCCCGGCCTGTGACGCCGGCACTGCGGCGATGGTGTACTGGACGAACCGACCCCACGCGTACCTCGCCTACCGCGACCGCGCCGAGGTCCCCGAGTACGAGCGCGCCGGGTGGGATCTGCTCGCGGCGATCGAGGCGCGGTTCGCCCGCGGCGACTTCACTACGCGCCGGCTCGCCTACGATCCGCGCGACGACCGGGCCACGGGCCACCCGCGGGGAGTCGACCGCACCCGCGACCACAGCTCACGGCCGCCAGTCCGCCCGATCCCGGAGGCGCTCCTCGGCGCCACCCGAGGCCCACCTCCCCCGTGAGGTGAGGCCAGGCCGCTCACGGGCCGGGCGGTGCCGCGGGCGGAGGGGCGTCGGTCGGTCCTTGCGGCGGAGCTCCCCCCGGATCCGGCGGAGCTCCCCCCGGATCGGGCGGAGGCCCACGCCAGGCCTCGACCTGCTGCAGCGTGTAGGTCCACAACGCGTGGTACACCGGCGTCCTCGACGCGAGGTAGAACTGGACCCCGACCACCAGCACCACCCCGACCAGCGCGCTCCCCGCAATCCACCGCAGCGTGCGCACCCTCCCCGCCGCGTCGACCGGCAGGTAGCCGGCCTCGAGGCGGTCGGCGTCCTGCTCGACCACGAACCAGCCGAGCAGCACCAGCACCCCTCCCGGCAGGGTCGAACACGGCAGCCCACAAACCGCGGCCGCCAACCCGCCCAGCATCAGACCCACCGCCAGCCAGGTGCGGGGCGAGGGCGCGCCGCCGCCGCGACCGAACAGCTCGTCGACTTCGTTCTGGCTCACCCGGGCACCTCTCGTGGCCAGAGCACCGCCGACCAGTCCGCCGCAGACGGGCTCGGCGCCAGCCGACCGTCCTGGTTCACCAGTACCCCGTCCTCGACCCAGGTGGTGACTGCGTTGTGCAACGTGCCCGTGACCAACGACTCGGGACAGCTGACGACGCCGGCCGACACCAGCGCGCCCTGGATCCGCTGGATCGCCGCGGGCACCCCCGCCGGCTCGAGCGGGTACACCGGCGCGCGGATCGCGGCGGCGTATGCCTCGACGATCGGCCGGAACAGCCCGTGGATCTCGGCGATCCTCACCACGTCGACCACGGTGATCGGGTCCTCGCGGATCGCGCCGTGCGCGACCAACAACTCGACGCCGGACCGGGTGATCCGCGCCGGCCCGTCGACCAGGACCAGCTCGCGGCGGAACAGCGCCACCAGCTGCCCGACCCGCTGCTCCAGCGCCGCCGGATCGACCGGCCCGTCGGGGAGGCTGCGGAGGGCCACCGCGACCAGCGCAGGCGCGGCGAGGAAGTGCAGGACCTGGTTCTTGTAGAAGTCGAGCACCACGCGGTGCTCCGGTTCGATCGCCCACACCCGCTCGCCCCGCACCTGGTGGGCGACGATCCGACCGTCCCGCACCAGCCGGTCGAGCGCCTGCGCGACCCCTTGATCGAACCGGGCCAGGCTCTGGGCCCGCTTCACCCCGACCGAAGCCAGCAGCGCGTCGAACCGCCCGATCCGGGCGGTGAGCTCGACGGCGGAGACCGCCCTCCGCGGGATCGACAGCAGCGCGAGCGACACGAGGGAGGTCGGCAGCAGGACCATCTGGCGACCGATCTCGGCCACGATGCCCCGGCCCATCGCCATCACCTCGGCCTTGCGCTGCTCGGCGGGGCGGGCCGACCACGCCGGTCGCCCCTCGGCCTCGTCGACGAACGCGCCGACCGACACGGGCTCACCGACCCGGAGGTACACCCGCCCGAACCGCCGACGCAGCACCGCGCGCGCCTTGAGCAGCTCCCCGAGCGACTCGGCCTTCTTCTTCTCGCCGCCCATCTCGCGCGCGTATGCCCCCTCCTCGGCGACTTGTTCGTACGCGAGGGAGATCGGCAGCAGGGTGACCGCCCGCCCGTGCGCGCGCACCTCGGCCGCGTCGAGCACCATCGACAACACGCCGGCGCGGGGCGGCAGCAGCCGGCCGGTCCGGGTGCGCCCGCCTTCGATGAAGAACTCGATCGGGTACTCGCGCAGCACGAGCTCCCGCAGGTACCGTGCGAACACCACCGGGAACACCCGGTCCCCGGCGAACGCCCGCTTGACGAAGAACCCGCCGGCGCCGCGCAACAGCACGCTGATCGGCCAGATCGCGAGGTTCATCCCGGCCACCACGTGCGGGACGATCAGGTCGTGGTCGTACATCACCCACGACATCAGCACGTAGTCGAAGTGCGACTTGTGGCACGGCGCGAACACCACCGCGCCGTCGCGCATCGCGGCGCGCACCCGTTCGATGTCCTCCGGCCGTGCGTCGACCCCCGAGAAGACCCGGGTCCACAGAGGCCGCAGCACGAGGTGCAGCAGCTGGATCACGGTCCACGAGAAGTTGGCCGCGATCCGATCGTACTCGCGCGACATCTGCCGTTCGACCCGCGCGATCGAGAACCCGCTCTGCGCCGCCTCGGCCTTGGCGAAGTCGCGCATCGGCGGGTTGTCGAGCACCACCTTCTTCAACGTCTGGTACGGCAGCAGCCGGGGGCCTGCCACCAGCTTGCGCTCGTCGTGGAGGTTCCGGCTGATCATCCGCCGGAGCACACCTGCGAGCCGCTCCTTGCCCACCCGCTCCGCCAGCGTGCGCAGTTCGACCGGCGGGCCCACCTGCACGAACACGTCGCCGCTGCGCATCGCCCGCCACCACCGGCGCGCCCACCCGGGGACACCTTGTTTGCCCCGGAAGAACTGCTCGATCGGGTCGGTGTGGTCGGGCGAACGGTCCCACACGATCATCAGCGGGATGACCTGCACCGGCGGGTCGAGCTCGGCCGCCTCGGCGAGTGGATCGAACCGGGCCGGCCTCGGACCGAACCACCCCGGCCGCTCGTCGACGAACCAGGTGATCGCGTGCCCGGCCGCCAACGCGGAGGCGACCCACCCGGTGGACACTGGGTCGGGGGCGAACCGGCCGCGCGCGGCCTCTCCGGCGCGGTGGGTCAAGCTCGCCCACGCCCCCGACAGCGGCAACCAATGGGCGGTGGACACGCCTGGCGCCCACACCGACAACGGGAGCCGCCGGGCGGCGAGGGCGGCGTTCAGCGCCAGGTGATCGAGGCTCGAGCAGCGCGGGAGCACGTACACCACCGGGCCGCGGAGGGCGGCCGCCCGGATCACCTCGGCGGCGTGGTCCGGCAGCCGCACGTGGTCGAGCCCCCGCCCGAGGCCGATCGCGCGGTACAACGGGCCGAACGCTCGGGCCATCGACGCGCCGAACCGCTCGGGGGGCGGGTCGGGGGGCGGAGCGACCCGGACGACAGGGTCGGTCATCCGGTGCCGCCGCTGGTGTCCGCTGCGGCGCCTGTGTCGGTCGGAGCGCCCGTGTCCACCGGAGCTCCCGTGTCGGTCGGCGCGCCCGTGTCGGTCGGCGCGCCCGTGTCGGTCGGAGCGCCGGTGTCCCCCGGGGCGCCGGTGTCGGTCGGAGCGCCCGTGTCGGTCGGAGCGCCCGTGTCGGTCGGACCGCCCGTGTCGGTCGGACCGCCCGTATCGGAGGTGTCCCCAATGGCGGTGTCCCCCGTCCCGGCGGTGTCGGCCGTCTCGGGATCGAACGGCGCGAGCGCCTGGACCCAGCCGTCTGGCGGCACGCAGCCGACGTACACCGCGGTTGGCTCCCCGAGGCCGTCCCCGTCGGCATCCGGATAGAACGGCACCCGGGAGGCGCAATTTCGCGACAGCGTCTCTCGCGAGCACCCGATCGACGCGGCCATCAGCAGCAGCACCCACATCGTTCCCCCATACATCTCCTCGACGCTGCGCTCAAGGTCGGCGGATCGGAGCGGGAACCGTTACGATCCGATCGATGTTCTCCACCTGGCTCGTCCTGCGGGCGGTCGCCGCGCCAGGCGCGCCGGTGGTGGTGTCGCTGCCGCCCGGGGAAGACCCCGCGGACTGGCGCAACGCGCTGGCGTTGGCCGGGTTGCGCGCGGCAGGCGGCCCGCCGGCGGCGGTGATCGACGGGGGAGACCGGTGGCGGGTGGCGGTGACCGACACGAGCGGCGCCTCCCACGTGGTGTGGGTGGCGCCGCCGCGTGATCGGGCCGAACGGGAGGCGCTCGCCGCGCTGATCGCGAGCCTGGTCCACCCGGCGCCGCGGGCGCCCGAGGTGCCCCTCCCGCCGCTCCCC
>JBEBJC010001448.1:0-1710 GCA_040080105.1 Myxococcota bacterium | reverse complement strand
GCCCCTCGCCACCAACCCGGGCGAGCTCGCGGGCGGCGCGGTGGGGGTCGGCCCGGACGGCGCCCCGGGCACTGGGGACGAGGTCGTGGTGGCCCCGTTCGCTCGTCCGTCCCTCGCGCTCACCGGCGCCGAGCTCGCGCTGCTCGGTCCGACCGCCACCCTCGCCGACGTGAGCGTGGTCGGTGGGGCGGTGCGGTTGGCGGGAGCTGGGAGCCTGGTCGTCGACAGCTGGATCGGGCGCGCGCCCGACGGCTCGCCCGCCCCTGCCGGTGGACCCGCGATCGTCCTCGACGAAGGCTCCGACCGGGTGCAGATCGTCCACTGCCAGGTCTACGGCGACGGCCTGACTCGCGCGGGCGGATCCCACACCGCGGTGGTGCGGTCGGCGTTCGACGGGGCCTCGGGGGTGGCGCTGTCTCTGGCCGGCGCGTCGCCGGCCGATCGCGTGGACCAGTCCACCATCACCTCCGCGGGCGGCGCGTGTGTGACGGCCGAAGGGGCCGTCGCCCTGTCCGACACGACCCTCTTCGGGTGCGCAGGAGGCGGGATTCGTCTCGATCCTGGCGCGACCGCCACGATCGCGCGGAGCGAGCTCTCGGGCAACGGGGGGCCCGGCGTGCACGTGGTCGACCCGGAGGCCGCGGTGGAGGTCTCGGCCACCACGTTCGGGGACAACGCCGGCCCGGCGATCGACCGCGGTGGAGACGGGGTGGATCCGAACGACGGCGCCGGCGTGGAGGCCGCCGTGCTCGAGCGGGCCGACCTCGTCGCGGCCGACGCCGCCCACCTGGTCGGGCACGTCGGCACCGCAGCGGCGCCCTCCGGCGGAGGGGTGGTGGAGATCTCGCTCGCGCGCGACGACGGAGATCAGCTGGGCGAGGTCGAGCTCGGCGACGGCGCCTCCCTCCCCCACGGCGAGCCGGTGTCGGTGCTCGGGGCGTGCCCGGTCGGCGACGACGGCCGGTTCGACTGCGTGCTGGTGGTGGCGTACGGCGAGGCCGCGCCGGGTGAGCCGGTGGTCGCACTCGCGACGGCCGAGGCCGGGTCGGCGGAGTGTGGACCGAACCTCGTGTTGGTGGACCTCTCCCCCGACCTCGACGGGGACGGAGCGTCCGACGTGCAAGAGGCCGTCGGCGGGAGCGATCCGGCGGACCCCGACACCGACGACGGCGGAGTGCCGGACGGGGCGGAGCTCGCGGCGGGAGGTGACCCCACCGATCCGAGCGACGACGATCCCGACCTCGACGGGTGGACCAACGACCAAGAGGCGTCGGCCGGCACCGACCCACTCGACGCCGACACCGACGACGACGGGCTGTCCGACGCCGACGAGGGCGCGCTGGGGACCGATCCGCTGGCGGAAGACACCGACGGCGGCGGCGCAGGAGACGGGGAGGAGCTCGCGGCGGGGACCGATCCGTGGTCCGACGTGGACGACCGAGATCCGATCGATCCGGACGGCGACGGGCTACCCACCGCCGACGAGCAGACCACCGATCCGTACGACCCGGACACGGACGACGACGGGCTCGGTGACGGAGTCGAGGTGCGGGTGTTCGGCACCGATCCGACGCTCGCGGACACCGACGCGGGTGGGGTCGACGACCGGACCGAGCTGTTGGTGGATCACACCGACCCCCTCACCCCGGCCGACGATCTCGGCGTCGACCGCGACTCCGACGGCGACGGGCTGTCCGATCGAGAGGAGGC
>JBEBJC010001447.1:0-1712 GCA_040080105.1 Myxococcota bacterium | reverse complement strand
AGCCACGCCGCGGCGATCATCGATGGACGCCGTCGTACGCGGCCTGGTTGTCCCACGCGTCGGCGTAGTCCACGTCGGCTGGGTTTGCGGGGTCGGCCGTGGCGAACGCCAGCTCGAGCCGGACCCTCGGGTCGTCGACCGGGTCCCCGCTGTCGTCGGCGTTCCAGTCCGGCGGGTACGCCTCGACGAAGTTGTCGACGATCCCGGAGAACGGCACGCCCTCCTTGGTGTCGAGATCCCAAAAGAACCGCATCCAGTCGGTCTCGTTGCCGCGGTTGTCGACGGCGCCCACCCCGAGACACTCGAGCCCGAGCCAGTCGTAGCCGCGGACCCCGAACACGTCGAACTCCACCCCGCCCGGGTCTCCCTCGAACAGGACGTCGTCCCATCCCTCGCAGCTGAACGCCTCGAGGTTTCCCACGGCGAGGTCCCACTCGATCAGGTAGTTTGGCGCCCACCGGCAGTCCGCCTGGGCCACGTTGTTGAACGCCACCGCCGCCACGTAGTCGGCCATCCCCTCGAGGATCGCGGCCGACTGGTACTCCTTCGAGGTGAACTGGTGCCCGGAGCCCTCGGGGCACGGCTGCGCGCCTCCGTCGGCGGCGAGGTACGACTGGCTCGACGCGAACTGGGTGGCGATGGCGCCCGCCCCTTCGGGCACGGTCGCCCAGTGCTGCAGGCCGTGCGCGAGCTCGTGCACGATGACGTACTTGCGGCGGACGTACTCCGAGGTCGGATCGACGTACACGGCCATCTCGCTCGGCCACCACCCCGCGTCTCCCCCGTCGGGGGTCTGATCGAGCACCACCCGGTACATCGCCGTGTTGAACCCGAAGGTCGGGAACGCCGCCGGGCGGCGCTCGATGAGCCACGATCCGGCCGCGGCCACGTTGACCCACTCGTTGCCCGGCGCAGCGGCGTCGTACACGATGTCGACCGGGGGGAGCGGGTTGTTCACCGGAGCCGTGTACACCGCGCTCTTTCCGTACAACAGGGTCTCCGACGCGTCCTGCACGAACAAGATCCGCCCCGCGCCGCCCACGTCGTGGTACGCGTACAGCCGGACCCGGTACTGGCTCCCCGAGGCCAAGGTGAACGTGACCTTGCCCGCGGCGTCGGTGGTGCCGCTGTCGACCAGCACGTTCGACGGGAAGGTGCGCACCTCGGCGTACGCCCCCTTCGCGAGGTAGGTCGAGTTGGTGGTGAAGTAGTCGTCGCCCACGCTCGCGTCCGCGTCGATGAAGTCCACGTCGTGCCACAACCGGAAGGTCACGTCGACGGCCGAAGCGGCGGTCGACCCCCAAAAGGTGATCATCGCGCACCCTCCGAGTCCAGCACGAGCTCGGCGTGGGGGTCGACCGGCGGGGCGGCGGCGAGCACACCCTCCCACTCGGTGGCGCTGGCCACCCATCCTCCGCCCCGCTCCTCCACCACCCTGCCGCCGAGGGAGATCACCTCGGCCGGCTGGCCCTTCGGATCGAACGCCGACAGGTGCACGATCAGCAAGGCCGTGGCCCCGGCCCGAACGCCAGCGTCGGGCGGCACCGTGGGCACGACCACCGAGGCAGCCCCCGCGTCCACGCTCCACCGCGCCTCGCTCCCGTCGGTCAGTCGCGCGGCGAAGTCGAGCCGCGCCGTCCAACCCGGCTCCGCTGGCGCAGTGATCACCACCTGGGCCCCCTCCCACCGAACGTCCCACACCGGATCAGGAG
>JBEBJC010001446.1:0-1713 GCA_040080105.1 Myxococcota bacterium | reverse complement strand
GACCAACAATTCCGCAGGACGGAGTCCGAGGACCAACAATTCCGCAGGACGGAGTCCGAGGACCAACAATTCCGCAGGACGGAGTCCGAGGACCAACAATTCCGCAGGACGGAACTGTCTCACCGCCCGAGTGAGCGGCGGGCAGCCCGCGCGACCTTTCGCAGCTCGCGCAACGTGCGCTTCCGCACGGGCACCGCCAGCAGCGGCCCGAGCTGCCGATCGAGGTCCCCCAGGGTGTCGGTGAGGTGCTGGCGGCCGGCGTCGGTGGCGCCCTCGGCCAGCACCGACCGCTGCAGCCCTTCGAGCGCCAGGATCAGCTTCCGCAGCTGACGACGCGCCCGCGCGTGCGCCTCGGCCCACGCCTCTCGGCTCGGCAGGCGCCCCACGTGGGCGCGCGCCTTCCGCAGCAGCGACAGCGACCGCTCGACCTCGCGGGCGCCAGCCAGGCCGTGCACCGAAGGCTCGGCCTCGCCCGACAGGACCGCGCGCGCCCCGCGCACCAGCACCCTACACGCGCGGATGTCGAGGCCCGAAGCGCGCGACAGCCGCGTCGGGCCGGCGTCGATCACCGACTCCACCGTGTCGAAGCCTGCGTCGAGCAGCCGCCGCAGATGGTCGGGGTCGAGGTTCGGGTACGTCTGGCCGGTCAGCGGGTGCACCGCACGACGTTGCCCGCCGAGCCGCCGCGCGGGAAGCACCTCCGCGAACGTCGGCCGATAATCAGCCTCTGTCCAGCAGCATCGCTGTGTGACGATTGCTCGGCTCCGTCGTGTGGGACCCGCACCGTGCGGCAGTGGTACACGCCGGCCGGCGGCATGGCCGCTCCCCGCGCTCACCACAGAATCGAGACACCGTACGCCGGCGCTTGCCGGTCAGCCGTGACCAGCGGCACCCCTTCCGAGAGCGCTTGAGCAATCAAGAGCCGATCGAACGGATCGCGATGGTGACGCGGGAGACGTACCAGCTGACCGAGATGGTGCGGGGCGATCGGCAGCACCTCGACGCCGGCCTTACCGAGCTCGCGGGCCATGTACGCCTCGACCGGCTCATCGAGGGCGATCCGATTCAGCTCGACCAGGATGGCGATCTCCCAGGAGGTCGCCATGCTCACGAGGATCGTCGTCTCGGGATCCTCGAGCGCGGCGCGCGCCGCGGACCCCAACCTGTCGACATCGGCTGTCCACCAGAGCCACGCGTGGGTGTCGACGAGGACCCTCACTCGTCGCCGCCCTCGAACAAGTCGACGAGCTCGTCCGGCAGGGGCGCAGCGACGTCGCCGACGAACCGGACACGCCCTGCGGAGGTGCCACCCTGCCGCTTCTCCCTTCGAAAGGGCAGCAGCCTGGCGATCGGCTGACCAGCGCGAGCGATGATCACTTCCTGCCCCTGCTCGACCGCCGCCAACAGTTGGGACAGGTGTGTCTTGGCCTCGTGGATGTTCACGGTCTTCATGGACTTAGCTTAGTCCGCATCATGGACTAAGTCCAACGTCGAGGGTACCTCGACCGCGGCGGGGAACTGATCCAGGACAGTGACCGGCTCCGTGAACGCCTCTGGCGGTGGGTGTTACCCCAGAGATCGGAGGGGTGTGGTTCCAGGCCTGATCATGCCAGCTAGCCAGCAAGTCTGGTTGATCGCCAATCGAACCGGATCGCCTGATTCGATTCGTACAACAGGGATTGTGGCGGCGGCGGCGGCGGCGACTCCCTGTCT
>JBEBJC010001445.1:0-1714 GCA_040080105.1 Myxococcota bacterium | reverse complement strand
CGTGGGCGCCGAGGGGCGGGCCGCGCTCGCGGCGGAGATCGAGCGACTCGGCGGGTTCCTGCGCGCGCTGGTCGAACGGTAGCGCCCGAGAAACCCCCGTGGACGGCCCCAGCAAACCGGGGCAAGTTGGCGCGTGATCGTCCTCGCCCTCGCGTGTGCGCCGCCGCTCGCACCGCCCTCGCCGAGCGCGGTGCTCCTCGACGCCGAGCGTCGCCTGCTGCAGGTCGCCGAGCGGGAGGTGTTGTGGAAGACCGCGGCGACCGCGCCGCCCGCCGAGGCCGCCGCCGCCGCGGTGCTCGGGCTCGAGCTCGACCCTGCGCGGTTCGGCCCGGTGGTCGACCGCCTGTCGACTGTCGACGACGTCGATGTGCTCGAGCTCCTCGCGTCGCGGGTCGATCGGGAGCGGTACGGCGCGCGGGCCGAGCAGCTGCGGGTGCGCGAGCGGTACCGGTCGGGTGCGGGCGAGTTCCGGTGGGTCGGCGTCGACCGTCCGAAAGGGGAGCGGGTCCTGGTCGGCATCGACGCGGAGTACGTGTCCGAAGTGCCCCACGACCGGATGGTCGCGGCCGCGGTCCGCCGGTTCGAGGCGATGTGGGCGGTGCGGGAGCACTGGGCCCGGTGGGCCCGCCCGGTCACCGCCGGCGCGACCGTGCTCGCGACGATCGACGACGCGATCGCCGCCGGGTTGCCCGAGCCCGAGGCGGTCGGCGAAGGGGTGGAGGCCGCCCTCGCCGCGCTCGACCCGTACACCGTGCCGGTGTGGCCGGCCGAGATCGCGCGGTGGCGCGAACACCACGCCGGCAGCTCCACCGGCATCGGGGTCGAGCTCGCCGCAGAGGGACCGCGGGTGGTGGTGTCGCTGCCGGTCGTCGACGGCCCCGCGTGGGTCGCCGGCGTACACGCGGGCGACGTCCTGCTCGCGATCGACGGCGGGCCGGTCGACTCGGTCGGCGCCGCGAACGCCGCGCTCGGGGGCGAGCCCGGAACCACGGTCGAGCTCACCGTCGGGCGCGACGGCGCCGAGCGGACCTACGCGATCGTGCGGGCCGCGGTCCCCGAGGAGACGGTCAAGGGGTACCGCCGCACCGCCGACGGGTGGGACCCGTGGGTGGCCCCCGGGATCGCGCTGGTACACGTCAGCGCGTTCCGCCCGCACACCGACCGCGCGTTCGACGCGGTGGTGCCCGCGTCCGCCGAGGCGGTGGTGCTCGATCTGCGCGGGAACAGCGGCGGGGACGTGATGGCGGCGGTCGAGATCGCCGACCGGTTCGTGGCCGACGGCGAGCTCGCCTGGCTCGGGGGGCGGACCGTGGCGCCGCCCGCACCCGGGGCGAACGGGGAGCTGCCGTGGAACGCCGCCGTCCCCGGCCAGGCGTTCGAGGGCGTGCCGGTGGTGGTGCTGGTGGACCGGCGGACCGCGTCGTCGGCGGAGCTCGTGGCGGGCGCGCTGCGCGAGCGCGCGGGTGCGGTGTTGGTGGGCGACCGCACCTACGGCAAGGGGCTCGCGCAGGCGCTGCGCACCGACGACGCGCTCGGGGTCGCGTGGCAGGTGACGAACGGCACCTGGATGACCCCGTCGCGGCGCGCGCTCGAGGGGCCGGGCGGCGCGCGCTCCGGGCTCGAGCCCGACCTGGCGCTGGCGTTGTCCCCGTCCGAGCGCCTGCTCACCGACGCGATGCGCCGCCGGCGGGAGCTGCCCCCCACCCACCCCGAC
>JBEBJC010001444.1:0-1714 GCA_040080105.1 Myxococcota bacterium | reverse complement strand
GCTCGGCGGCGAGCGGTCTCCTCCCCCTGATCGCGCTACACTTCGAGCACACTCTCTCCTCGAGGTGAACATGGGCCACGAACACGCGCGGCGTCCGCCGTCGGGCGAAGTGGAGCGCCGCCCGATGACCGGGCTGGCGCCCGAAGATCTGCAGCCGACCGGCAACGCCGCCGCCGCCGAGCAAGTTGCGCCGGAGGAGTTCGGCGACAGCTGGTGGCACTACATCCCCGTCGCCGGGCAGCTCGGGTACGGCATCGAGCGCGGCGTCGACGCCCTGTCGGAGGCGTGGGACGACTACCAGGCCCAGAGCTGGTGGACCGAGTACAAGGCCGCCGCCGAGGCGCGCCGCCAGGAGATGGCCCACGACGCGTGGATGGACGGCTCGCTGCAGCAGAAGATCGACGCGCTCGAGGTCGCGCAGCAGGTCGACCCGGCCTCGTTCCGCAACGAGCTCGGCGAGGTGCTCGACTACCTGCAGCAGTTCGAGATGATGCGCGAGGCGGGCATGACCTGGGAGCAGCTCGCCGCCGCGCAGGGCACGTTCATGGTCGACGAGGCCCGCCGCCGCGCCGCCGCGTCGAGCTCGACCGGGGCGCCCCCCACCGACGCCGAGCTGCGGCAGGCCCACGAGGAGTCGGTCGGCGAGCAGACCTACCTCGGCGCCGAGGACACGAGCTGGTGGGACGGCCTGACGCCCGCCGAGCAAGCCGCGTGGAACGCGCGCGGAGTGGCCGCGGTCACCCGGTGGGTCGCGTTCGCCGCCACCGCCCACCCCGAGCTCGCGGTGCGCGAGTCCGAGATCGGGGTCGACATCCCCGGCAACAGCAACTCGGTCGCGTACGTCGACGGCGCGGGCAAGTGCTGGATCGGTAAGTCGACCATCGAGGCGATCGAGCGCGACCCGGCCTACGCCACCAGCACGATCCTGCACGAGCTGCGCGGGCACCCGGAGTTCGACACCGGGTTCTCGCTGTCGATGGAGCTGTACGACGCGGCCGCGCCGGCGATGCCCGGGTACTCCCGCCCCGCCGACGGCACCGACGCCCGCAACGACGAGTGGACCCGGTTCGAGTACTTCGAGAGCGAGATCGGCGCGCTGATGCGCGAGGAGAGCTTCTGGGTCGCGTCGCGCGACCTCGACGGCGACGGCGCGATCGCCGAGGCCGAGCAGAACCCGCTCGGCGCGCCCGACGCGCTGCTCGACGACCTCCTCACCAACCTCGCCGGCCAGTTCGCCCCGACCGTGCAGGGCCCGTTCGTGATCGGGTTGGCCCGCCGGTTCCGCGCCGATCCGCGGATCACCGAGACCGCGAACCAGATGTTCGCGTCGGCGTGCCAGCGCAAGCTCGGCATCACCGTATGACCGCGGCCCTGTGGGGGTCGCTCGCGTGTGGCGCCGCCCCGGCGCCCGTCTCCTCCCCTGCCCCGGAGCCCGCCCCGATGGCCGTCGACACCGCCGAGCAACACGCCAGGAACCTCCGGTTCCGCGACAACGCGGCCGTGTTCGACGACAGCGCCCGGTGGCTCGACGCCCACCGGGCCGAGGCGCTGCCGCCGATGGTGGCGCTGCTCGCCGAGCGGGGCCCGGCGGCGATCGGGGTGGCGCGGGTGCTCGGGAAGTTCGGCGACCCGCAGGCCGTGGGCGCGCTCGAGGCGGCGCTGTCCGCGGCGGACGACGAGCTCGCGTTCGAGGCGGCCCGCGCGCTGGCCCGGA
>JBEBJC010001443.1:0-1715 GCA_040080105.1 Myxococcota bacterium | reverse complement strand
GTGTGCGGGCGACCCGGCCACCAAGACCACCGACCCCCGCGTCGACTCTGACGCAGACGCCGACGCCGACGCCGACAGCGACTCCGACGCGGACGTGGACGCCGACAGCGACACGGACGCAGACGCGGACTCCGACGCCGACACCGACCCCGACGCGGCACCGGTGGTGGGCGACCTCGTGGTCACCGAGATCATGGCCGACCCGCTCGCCGTCGACGGGGACTTCGGCGAGTACGTCGAGCTGACCTCGACCGCGACCCACGGGCTCGACCTGGCGGGCCTCGAGCTCGCCGACGACGACGGGACGGGGTTCTCGGTGGTCGGGACGTGGATCCTGGCGCCGGGCGAGCGGGCGGTGTTCGCGCCGTCCGCCGATCCGCTGGTGAACGGGGGCCTCACGGTGGACTACACCTACGACGTTGGCGAGCTCAAGCTCGGCAACGAAGGGGACACCGTCACCATCTCGATCGGCGGAGACCTGCTCGACGCGGTGGTGTACGACCCGGTGGACGCGGGGTGGCCGGTGGTCGAGGGCGCCTCGTCGTCCCTCGATCCCGACTCCACCGACCCCGAGGACAACGACGACCCGGACAGCTGGTGCTCGGCCACCGCCCCCTACGGCGACGGCGACCACGGCTCGCCCGGCGACCCGAACGAGGAGTGCTGACGTGCAGCTCACCCCGGGTCAGGCGTTGGATCTCGTGCTCGGCGGCCTCGGCGCGAGCGCGATCGGGGCGATGTGGTTGGTCGACTTCACCCTGGTCGACGCGGTGTCGGCCCTCGGCGACGCCGCTCCGAACCCGCTCGCGTCGGTCGTCCCGTGGCTCGCCACCGCCGGCGCCGCAGGTTGCTGGGCGCTCGCGATCCGGTACCGCGGGGAGACCGGGCACTGGCTGCGGGGCGCCGCGGCGCTCATCGGGATCACCGCGCTGGTGTTCCAGCTGTGGGCGGGGTTCGAGCCGCTGTTCAGGCTGTCGGAGCTCTCTCCGTGAGGAATGCGCCGACCCGCGCGAGCACCTGCGCGTCGTGGTCGGCCTGCGAGGTCCTCTTGGCCTCGGCCGCGGTCACCTGCAGCGAGTGGTCCCCGGCCTCGACCACCCACAGGTCGGTGGGCGCGGTCATCCGGGCGCGGACCTCCGCCAGCGCCGGCAGCGGGCACAGCGGGTCGCGGGTGCCCTGCACGAACAACACCGGCCGGCGCAGCGCGAGCAGCACCTGGTCGCGCACCGCGCCCGACTGGGAGATCAGCGGGTAGCCGAAGCACACCACCGCAGCGATCGACGGGTCCTCGACCGCGAGGTGGCACCCGATCCGGCTGCCCATCGACTTCCCCACCAACACCACCGGGCCATCCCCACGAGCCTCGCGAACGGCGCGGAGCGCCTCGCGGTGCGCGTCGACCAGGACGTCGTGCCGGTCCGGACGCTTCCGACCCGCCCGCTGGTACGGGTAGTCGAACGGGGTGACCGGCGCGAGCGTGCGCAGGCGCTCGGCCCACTGGGTCATCCACGGCGAGGTGGACGGCAGGCCCGCGCCCGGCGCGAACAGGATCACCACAGCGGGCCCGTGGGCTCGACCCGCACCACCGGCGCCGGGCCGTCCACGCCCCGCTGGCCCGGGGGGCCCTCCCGACCCGGCCGAGCGGTGTTCTGGGTGCTGGTGCCGGAGCCCATCATCCCGCCGGGGCCCGGCTGGCCGCCCGCGACGCCGCCGGC
>JBEBJC010001442.1:0-1717 GCA_040080105.1 Myxococcota bacterium | reverse complement strand
GGCGCACGCGGCGGGTGGGGCTCACCGTGCCGTCGTTCGCGCTCGCGCCGTACGCGGTGGCTGGGACCGACCTGGTGCTCGCGGCGCCGCGGGAGCTGGTCGCCCCGCTGTGCGAGCGGTTCGGGCTCGCGCTCGCGCCGCTGCCGCTCCCGGTCCCGCCGATCCCGGTGGTGATGACCTGGCCGGAGCGGCTCCACGCGGACGCTGGGCACCGGTGGCTGCGCGACCGGGTGGCGCGGGTGGTGGCGGCGTTCACCAGCGACGCGCGCCGGTAGGTGCCGACATCGCAGCCGGAGCCTGCCAGCGATCGGTGAGGGTCACGTGGGTTGGGGAGATCCGACCGAACACGGAGGCTCGGAGGACACGGAGGGCACGGAGTGAGTCGGCGGCGGACGACACGCCGGATGCCGTCGGCGACGGTTTCGCCTCGACCACCTCCGGTTTGCCACCAGCAGCGTGTCGAGCAGCTCCCCCGTCAGCGCCAGAGGTTCACCTGGGTCGAACCCAGTCCTTCGGCGAACGCGGGCGGCTGGGCGAAGCCCACGTGGTTGTCGCCCGCCTCCCACCGGAACACCCCGTCGCGCTCGGCGACGAGCTTGTACTCGAACGTCGCGCCCACGGGGAGCCGGAGCGGTTCGGGCGACGACCAGGTCGGATAGCTGGACGGTTCGGTCCAGAGCGGGTGGCCGAGGCCGGTCGCGCCCCACGCGCCGAGCTCCGGCAGGTCGCCGGTCACCCGGACGGTCTCCCCCCAGCTCGTGTACGCCTCCTCTGCCACGAACGTGACCTCGTGCTCCGGCCAGCCGGGCAGCCCCATCAGCTCCGGGCCGAGCTCGTCGAACGAGGGCTCGCCCTCGGCCGCGCTCTGCTCGGCGTACCGGCCGAGCACCCGCACGAACTGCGCGAGGTACCGCTGCCCGAGCTTGCCCCCGTCGTACCCGGGCTCGACGAACAGGGTGCTCTCGACGTTGTCGGCCGGCTTGGTCGTCGAGCCGAGCCCGGCCTTCGACCAGTTCGCCGCGTCGGTGATCACCCGGAGGTCGGTGCGGCCCAGCACCGCGACCTTGTGGTGCATCGCGGTGAACTCGGTGGCGTAGTTCCGGGCCTCGTACACGTGGGCGCCCACGGCGCGGAGCTTGTCTTCGGTGCCGTCGTAGGTGCCGTCCGACTGGTTCCGATCGGTGATCACCACCACCGGCACCCCGGCGGCGACCTTCTCCCCGAGGATCGACACCAGGCTGCCGGACACGCCCGGCGCCGTGAGGTCGCGGAGCGAGAACGCCATGATCAGGATCTGCTCGTCCTCCTCCTGCAGCCAGCCGAGGAGCCGAGCGCCGGCGTCGGGGCCCGACGACTCCGGGTTCGACAACACGTTGAGGCCCGCGCCGTCGACCCACTCGTTCACGATCGGGCGCTCGTACGACACGGCGTCGTACAGGTCGGCGTACCGGTCGAAGATCCGCTCGTCGCGGATCAGGTGCCAGGTCTCGTCGTTCGACACGGCGTCGTCGCCGGGGTTCATCGACCCGGTCACCAACGTGCGCTCGGCGGGGGTCTCGAACAGCCGCGTCTTGAGGTGCATCAGTCCCGCGCCGTCGATGCCCACGAGCTCGGTGGTGGCCCGCTCCGCCTCGGACAACGCGCGGTGGTCCTCCGCGAACGAGAAGCCGCGCTCGTCGCGCAGGTAGTCGTCGGCCCAGTTCCAGTCGCGGGCGGG
>JBEBJC010001441.1:0-1717 GCA_040080105.1 Myxococcota bacterium | reverse complement strand
CCCCGGCCCTCTCCCCCGATGCGGGGGCTCATGTTTGATCACATCTCCACCTCCAGCACCTCGGCCGCAGCTTCGAGCTGGTAGAGCTTGTCCATCCCGCGCCGGAGCGTGATCCAGCCCGGCGTCCCGTTGTTTCGGAGGTGACCGCCCATCCGAGCGATGGCGTAGAGCAGCTCGGTGGCGTCGGGGGTGCGGCTGAGTCGGATGCCCCAGCGGTTGTGTGCGGGCTTCGCGAGGTGTTGAAGGAGCCGCATCTGGGTGGGCGACACGAGCTGGGCCGCTGGCGTTGCGGGCGCGTCGCGGGCGATGTTGCGGAGCAAGAGCATGTGCCAGGCCATCGGGATGAGCACGGCGAGGGCGTTCTCGAGCGCGTGGAGGCTCATGAGCTGGCGCGCCTCGAACGCGCAGCCCGTCTTGAGTGCCTTGAAGTACTCCTCGATGAGCCAGCGGGAGCGGTAGCGGTAGCTGTCGACGATCCGTGCGATGTCCTCGACCGTTTGGACCGATTCGGTCGTGAGCAGCCTCCAGTGCACGCCCTGCTCTCCCTCCGGAGGGTCGATCTCCTGGACCTCGACCAGGTTGAGCTGTGGGAGCGGCAGCGGGTGCTTCCCCTTCCGCGGCTTGGGGATCGCGAACTCGCACGTCGTGACCATGAGTTTCGCGATTCGCTGGGCGCGGCCGGGGGTCTTCCTCGGCCCACGCCCGGTCGGCTTCGCGGACACCGCCACGGTGCGCTCCAGAGAGACACTGGCTCCTGGCGTCTTTACTCCCTTCGTTCCGAATCCCGCCTGGATGCGAACCACGAAGCGCCCGCCCCGGCCGCACTCGGCGGCCAACAGGTCGTACTGCCCCGCCTCCCGATCCCCGACGTGGATGACGGACACTCCCGCTGCAACCGCAGCCCCGTCGACCTTGTCCATCAGCCGGTCCCAGCGCAGCGCTTCCTTGTTCGGGTCCGCCGACGCCTCCTCCTTCGTCCGCGCGGGCTTGTTCGCGTCGCGGACGAGCACCTCGTAGGCCGGAACCCCGAGCGGGATGGCCCGGCCAGATCCCTCGTCGAGCGACGCGAGCAACGACGTGTGCAGGTAGAACCCGTGACCACCGTTGAGCAGCGGCCCGAGTTCCTCACGCTCGACCGATCCCCCGAAACGCATCTCCGTGGTGTCCTCGAGCGACAGGACCCACTTCGCAGCCCTCGCACGTTCCCAGGTCCGTTCCCGGTGCGGCGCGAGGATGGCGGTGGCCTCGACGTCTTCGTTGCCGAAGAACCGGTACCCGGCCTCGAGCTCCTTCACCGTCACGAGCGCCTCCGGGAAGCTCTTGGAAGGGTCATCCGCCAGGCGTTGGACCAGGAGTCCGAGACGAGCATCGAGTCGTGCATCGCCCAGATCGACGGCCCTGTACTCCTCCGCGACAGCTCCGACCACGAACCCGACCGCCCTCGCCATCGTCGACCCCCGGCAGGGGGATCACACGGCAGACGCCGCTGATCCACGAACCGGCCCAGACGACCGTTCCGCGACGATGTGCCAGATCATGAGTGCGGGGGAGAGGGGGAAAACGTGCTTCACTCCGGCTCTAACCGCCCCCCCCTCCACCTCTGGGGAGAGGATGCAGAGCAGCGCCCCTCCGCGATGTCGAGGTCGCGGGCCGGATGGCAACGACCCGCTGCCGGTCCGCCAGCCGATCCCACCCCGACCAGAAGGACAGGGCGGGA
>JBEBJC010001440.1:0-1723 GCA_040080105.1 Myxococcota bacterium | reverse complement strand
CCCCACGTCGAGGGTCCACGCGCCGTCGTCGGTGGGGAACACCCGGACTCGCGCGGTCATCCCGTCCACGGTCCACCGGCTCTCGAGCTCGGACACCGCCTGCGGCACCCTCCTTGCTAACAGGGTTCGGCGTCCGCGTGGGACCGGGCGGACCGGCCCAGCCTGCGCGAGCTGTTCGCCTCGTGACCACCGCGCTGACGGTAGAGCTCCACGGGGTACCGGTCGGCGAGCTGGTCGACGCGCCCGGCGGCGCCACCTTTCGGTTCGACGGCGACGATTGGCGCCGTCTACCCCGCCCGGTGCCGGGTCGAACCGGAGGCCCTCACAGCAGCAGCGCCGCGGTGGCGAACCGCCCCTCGCGCAGGAACCGCCGGGCGTCGCGCGCCGGGTACAGCGCGATCGCCGCCACCTCGAACCGCGCGAGCAGCTCGGCCTCCCCCCCGGCCGGCAGCACCACCGCCGGCCACAGCAGCCGCTGCAGCTGGTCGTACCCGGCGGTCGCCGCCGCCCCGGCCGCGGTCACCTGGGTGCGGGTGTACCCCCCGCGCGGCTCGGCGATCCCGGCCGCCGCGAGCGCGCGCACCACCACGTCGAGCTGCGCCTCGAGCTCCGCCCGCGGGTCGGCCGACAGCTGCAGCGCGTGCCACAGCGCCTGCGCCACGTACGCCGGGCGGTTCACCCCGAGCAGCACCGCCGACGCCACCGCCCGGTTCGAGGTGAACACTGTTCCGAGGCGACCCACCGCCGCGGGCGCGTCGACCTTCACCGCGTGCCCGGCGCGGGTCAGCGTGGCGCGCGACGCGGTCACCCGCTGCCCGGGCCCCAGCACCTCGGTGTCGCGGAACGCGGTCGACGGCGCGGTGCCCACGTACCGGTCCACCTCGTCGTTCGCAGCCACCAGCTGGTACGTGCGCAGCTCGGCCCGGTTCATCTGCGGACCGAGCGCCGCGTCGACCTGGTCACCGGTCGCGACCACGCCACCCACCGAGATCCGGTTCCCCGCCGGGTTCACCGACAGGCCGGCCCCGGTGCACTGCGCCCACGCCAGAGCGTAAGGCCCGCCGAGGGTGCCCGCGCGCTGCTCGAGCCGGCGCAGGAACTGCCCGAGGCTGCCCGCGTCGACCCCGGCCCGCGGCATCGCCCACTGCGAGATCCCGAGGCTCGCGTGGGTGTCCCCCGGGAACGCGTGCGACGAGAACGTGCCCTCGACCACGCTGGTCGCCGCCATCACCGACAGCCGCGCCTCGACCGCGGTCCGCTCCGCGCCTGCCGGCAGGCGCGCGGCCTCGGTCGCGAACTCGGTCCGCCGGGACGCGACGTCGCCGGTGCTCGCCTTCGCCGGCACGAACCGCGGCGACGCCGCCCGCTCGTCCGCGTACCGGAACCGCATCCACACGAACCGCTGCCCGTCGGTGAAGTCGATCCGCGACCCGGCGCCGAACGGCACCCCCACCAGGTCGATCCACTTCCACCGCCGCGGGCCCCGCTCGAGCAGCGGACGGCCGTCGTCGCACATCGCGAGCACCGGGCCCGAGAACGTCACGGTGAACGCCCCGGGCGTGCCCGCCACCGCCGCCAGCGCGGCCCGCTTCATGCGGTACACCGCCGTCCGGCTGGGCAACACCTCCCCGAGCCGCGCGGCGGCGAGGTCGACGAGCCGACCCCGGGAGTCGATCGCGAGGTAGTCGACCGCGGTCGCCCCCGACCCGACGCGCACCCCCGC
>JBEBJC010001439.1:0-1725 GCA_040080105.1 Myxococcota bacterium | reverse complement strand
GAGCGAGGTGTAGTAGTAGGTGCCCACCCCGGCGCCGCCCGCGAGCAGCACCCCGCCCACGATCCCCAACACGAGCCCCACCTTCGACTTCTTCGGCGGCTCCACCGGACCCGCGGAGAGGTCGACCGCGGGCGCCACCCCTCCGGTCAGCAGGCGCGCCAGCTCGCCGTTGCCCCCGATGTCGAGCGGCCCGGGGGCCGGCGCGAGGGACGAGAACGACCCGTCGGCCGTGACCCCTTTCAGCAGCAGCGGCAGCGCCTGGATCGCCTCGTCGTCGGCGAGATCGGCGTACGGGAGCTCGATCGCCTTCGACCAGGTGTCGTTCGCGACGTTGAGCAGCTGCACGTACAACACCGCGTCGGACACGCCCACCAGCAGCAGGTAGTCGACCCCGTCGGTCCGTTTGCCGAGCGACCGATACACCGCGCCGATCTGGGACGACCGACCGGCGCCCGAGGCCGCTGCGGTCGCGAGGGACGGAGGGCCGAGCGGCACGTTCACCGACAGCACCGACCCGAGCTCGGGCGGCGCCACGTCGATCCGCACGTAGCCCTGCCCGGACGGCGCGCGCGCCACCACGTGGTGTTCACCCGGCACCACGTCGGGCACGGCGGCGGGCGTGGTCCCCCTGGCGGTGCCGTCGAGCCACACGTTGGCGGTGGCGTCCGACGAGACGACCTGCACCGAGACCCGCTGCGCCGTGAGCTCGGCCTGCAGCGCCGTGTAGGCGTCCACCACGTCGGGCGGGAACTGGGCCGGGTTGAGCGGCTTGATCGGGGACAGCGCGATCGCGGCGGCGAACGCCGTCCGGGCCGCGGCGGGATCGGGGGCGTCCTTCATCAGCTGGCACGACCCGAGGTACACCCAGGCCTCCCACAGCTGGTTCGCGTCGTTCGCGCCCTGGAACGCGTCGCGGAAGCTGTCGATCGCGTCGGTCAGGTACGAGATCGCGTCGTCCCACGACGCCTGGTTGTACGCGTTCTTACCGCTGGCGAGCTTCTCCGCCGGGAGCGCGAGCAGCCCCTCCTCCAGCACCACCGACTCGCGGCCGGCCAACCTCGAGACGAGGTCCGCGGGAGACAGCGCGTCGAACGCCCCGTTCTGCTCGATGGTCGCGATGAGGCCCTCGATCGCGCGCTGCTGGGCCGCGGCGTCCAGTTTGTCCTGGTGGATGCCGGTCACGCCGATGGTGCGGACCCGATCGGGGGCGTCGGCCGCGGAGGCAGCGCTGGAGAGGGCGAGGACGATGCACGAATAGAACGAGCGGAGCATGTTGTGCCTGAGGGAGAGGGCGTGACTCTACCAGATGTCTTCGTGCTGCTGCTGCTCGGGACCGCCCACGCCGGCGATCCGCGCTCGGATCTCGCCGCCGCCGCGGCCGCCGTGCGCGCGCACCCGGAAGACGTGGCCGCGCAGGAGCTGTACCTCGACCTGCTGGTGGGCACCGGGCGCACCGGCGTCGCCCTCGAGGCCGCCCGCGCCCGGCTGGCGGCCGCCCCGCGCGACCCCGACGCGAACTACCTGGTGGGCCGCGCGACGATGGATCCGGCCGCGGCTCAGCTCGCGTTCGAGGCCGCGCTCCGCCTCGACCCAGACCACGCGCGGGCGAGCATGGGACTCGCGTCGGTGGCGGAGGCGCGCGGTCGCCTCGCCGACGCGGAGGCGGGCTACAGCCGGGCCGCCGGCCGGGACCCCGCGCTGGTGGAGGCGTGGGTCGGGTGGGTC
>JBEBJC010001438.1:0-1727 GCA_040080105.1 Myxococcota bacterium | reverse complement strand
GTCCGGCGCGGTGAGCGCCGTCGTCGTCACCGCCGGGCTCGCCGCGACGATGGCCGCCATGTCCTTCTCGCCCACCCGCGGCCTGCTCGACCGGGTGCGGGTCGAAGGCGGCGTCGTCCCCGCCGAGCAGCTCGATCCGGAGACCCACGCGGTGATCGGCGCGACCGAGCTCGACCTCGGGTACCCTCGCGGCGACGTGGTGCTCGGCCCGGCCGAGCGCGCCGACCTGGTGTTGACCACCGACGGCGCGGTCGGCGAGGTGCTGGCGCTGCGGTGGGAGGACGTGGCACGCGGGCGGCACACGATGGCGATGGAGGGCGACGTGATGGTCGCGCTCGACGCCCCCGACGACGGGACCCGCCCCGGGCGCGACGTGGCGCGGATCGAGCTGGTGGCGCCCACCGGGTCGTCGGAGCCGCTCCGGATCGCCGAGGGCGACCCGCTGCTGCTCGCGGTCGGACCGGGGCGCGAGGGGTTGCCGACCGAGGCCGACGTGGAGTGGAGCGGCGCCGGTCGGGTGTCGCTCGACGAGCGGATGGACATGTGGCCCGACGAGGCCGGCGTGTGGCAGATGTCGACCTGGCTCGGGATGGACGGCGTGGCGTGGCACCCCGAGCACGTCGGAGGCAGCGCTCAGCCGCTCGCGCCCACCGCGCGCACCGCAGCGCTGGGGCAGGTCGCGCGGATCGAGGTGTTGTCGAACTCGCGGATGGCCCACCCGTACCACCTGCACGGGTTCTCGTTCGTGCCGCGGTCGATCACCTGGTGGCCGAACCCCGAGGACGACGACTACGACCCGTCCGCTCCGCCGGTGCGGGTCACGCTCGACACGGTCGAGTTCGAGGACACGATCGTGATCCCCGGCTACGCGAGCGTCGAGCTCGCGGTGCGGTTCGACGACCCCGCCGGCGACGGCTCGGCCGCCGGGCGGTGGATGGAGCACTGCCACATCCTGCAGCACGGCGAGAACGGTATGGCGTCCGAGCTCGTGATCACGCCGTAGGTGGGGTGGCCTCGAGGTACACCCCTCGGGCCGGCCCGCCGAGGGCGAACGTGCCCACCTCGAACGACCAGCCCTCGGTCCCGCGCAGCGACCCGACCAGCGCGCCGAGCTCGTGCGGGTGGTAGATCCGCAGCCACGACACGACCCCGTCCCACCACACGAACGCCGGCAACACCGGCACCACGTAGGTGAGCAGCCAGTGGGACGGCCGGACCGGCCGCTGCAGCGGGAGCGTCAGCGCGAAGGTCAGCGGGGCGGCCATCACCGCGAGGAACATCGCCGGCGTGCGGCTCACCACCTCGATCACCGCGAGCGGCCGCCGCTGATCGACCGCGTCCTGCAGCACCGCTCGGGCCGCCTCCGGCGGCAGGTGATGGAACGCGTTGACCATCGTGCGCAGCCCGAGCAGGTCGGGCGGGACCCGGGTCGCGTCGACCGGGGTCGCGGTGAACGTGACCCGCCCCCCCGCGCGCCGCGCGAGCTCGGCCAGGGCGCCCGCCGTCCACTCCCGGCGCGGCGCGAGGATGTCGCCCAGGTCCTCGATCAGCGCGCGCAGGTTGAAGTCCAGCGTCTCGAACTCCATCTTCCCGGCTTCGTGCTTGGAGAAGTCGAGGATGTCGTTGATCAGCGCCAGCAGGTGGTCGCCGCAGGTGCGCACGGTCTCGAGCATGCGCTGCTGCTCGGCGTCGAGCTCGGTCATGAGCACGAGCCAGGTCATCCCGAT
>JBEBJC010000323.1:0-8460 GCA_040080105.1 Myxococcota bacterium | reverse complement strand
ACCCACAGCATGCGAGAGGATAGCCTGGTCCGTGCCGATCGAAGACGAGCCCCGGGTCGTGTCTGCCGGATTCCACGGTCGGGTGTACGCGGTGGTCCGCGGCGTTCCCCCCGGCCGGGTGACCACCTACGGCGCCGTCGGGGCCGCGCTCGGCTCCGCCCGGGTCGCGCGACAGGTCGGCTGGGCGCTCGCGGCGCTGCGCGACGACAGCGTCCCGTGGCACCGGGTGCTCGACGCCCGCGGACGGATCTCCGACCGCGGCGACGCCGACCGGGCCGCGCTCCAGCGCGCCCTGCTCCTCGCGGAGGGGGTGGTGTTCACCGGGGACCGGGTGGACCTCGCCACGTTTCGTCACCCGTTGCCACCGACCGCCGCCGACGCGCCACCACCAGCCAGCTGAACCCGCCGAGCCACCGCACCGCGCGGTGGGGCGCGACCCGGACCAGCGTCGACCGGACCCCGTCGACCAGGAGCCGCCGGACCGTGTCGCGCGGGGGCGGCACCCGGTCGTACCGCTCGACCTCCACCCGCAGGCCGGCGTCCTCCAGCAGCGCCGCCGCCCGCTCGCGGGTGTACGCGTGCAGGTGCCCCTGGTCGCGGCGCAGCGCGAGCATCCGGCCGGGCCGGGCCACGTCGAGCACCGACAGATCGAGCGGGATCCGCAGCACGAAGTCGTTCGCGTGCTCGCGCAGCCCGCGCAGCCAGCCGAGATCGTCCTGGACGTGCTCGACCACGTCGGCGCACACCACCAGATCGGCCCGCCGCTCCGACGCGAGGAAGTCGCCGCAGCAGAACGACAGCCCGGGGCGCTCGCGGGGCGACGCGCGGGCGATCGCCTCGGGCGACGGATCCCACCCCTCCCACGAGGTGGCGGGCAGCTCGGCTCCGAGCGCGCGCGACAGGCCGTCGAGCACGGCGCCCGTGCCGCAACCCACGTCGACCACCGTGCGCGGCTCGAGCCCCGCGTACCGGATCAGCGCCGCGAGCGCCGCGGCCTTGTGCTCGGCGTCGCCCTCGTGCCAGTCGGGGTTCCGCTCCGCGTACGCGCCCGAGGTGTACCGGTCCATCCCGCCCTCGTAGCGCTGTGGGGCGACACGGGCCGCATCCTGTGTCGCCCGGGCCGGCGAGGGGTGCCCAATCGGAGAACCACGTGTCCCGCGGCAGGTGCTGCGCTACGGAGTGAAGAACATTCTCGAAACCATCTTCCGATCCGGCGACCCATGGAATTGACGGAGCGCCAGAGACTGGGGTATGCTGAGGGAACGAGGTGAGGATGCCTTCTCCCTTCTCCCTTCTCCCTTCTCCCAGCGGCCGCCCTCTGGCTCGGTTGGTCCGTGCCGCGCGCGGCGCTCGCGGCGAGTGACCCGGTCCCAGGTCCCGACTCGCTCGACCTGACCTGGGTCGACTGGGGGCCCACCGATCGGCCCGAGCCCACGCTCGTCGTCCGCGCGCCGCTCGATCGCGACGCCCGCGTGAGCTTCGAGGTCCAGGCCCGGCTCGCCCACCTGAAGTTCAGCTGGGTCGAGGGTCCGGTCACTGTCGCCGCCGGGACCACCCTCGAGCTGCCGCTCGCCCTTCCGTCCGAGGTGTTCCTCGACCCCCTCGCCGCGACCTACCTGACCCGGCTGGTGGTGTTCCCGTCCGGCGCCTACCCGAGCCCGCTACCGCACGTGTTCGTGGCGTGGCCCAGCGGGCCCGAGGCCCAGCCCGTCGTGTGGTCGCGGGCCGAGGCCGACACCCGAGCGCCGCTCGGCGTGCTCGACGCCGCCGTTCGTGATCGCGCGATCGCCGGGGACATCTCCCCCACGTGGATCGAGCCGCCGTTGGTGCGCGAGGGCCCTCGGGAGGCGCTGCCCGATCGAGAGAGCCCGCCGGCGGGTCCACCCGAGCCAGACGAGGAGGCTCCATGACGTTCGGCGATCGCTGGAGACGACTGGTTCGCGCCCTCTCGGTGTGCGTAGCCGTACTCGCCGCCGCACCCACCCCAGCGAGGGCGGTGCTCGCACAGGTCTGCGTCGACCTCGACACCGACTTCGACCTGGCAAGTGTCGGCGCCGGCGACGAGTGGCTCACCAACGCCCCTCGCGCCGCTCGGGGGCTGCGCCTGAGGGTGCGCAGCGACACCGGCACCTGGGTCAACGCGTGGGCCGACTGGGAGGGCGCCGATCGCGGCTGCGCGTCGTTCACCCTCGACCCGGCCAGAACCTACGACATCTTCGCCCAGTCCCAAATCCTGGTCAACGGTGTGACCGTACAGGTCAAGGATGGGCTCGCCGAGGTGGCCTCGACCCTGCGCGACACGTTGCTGTACGACGACTACGTGCCACCCGGGGCACCTGCTACCCACGTGTTCCTGGTGAAGACCCTGTCTACCGACGACGCCTACCGGTGGCTGGCCGTGATCGGACACATCTTGTCCAAGACCAACTTCGGCATCGACCCAGTCACGTTCACGGTCTACCCTCAGCTCACCACCGGCGACCCGATCCCCCAAGACGACGGCGATCTGTACGGCGCCTCCCCGTTCAAGTTCTTGCTGGCGCACGAATTCGGCCACGCCCTCGCCAACAAGATCGAAGGCACCGACATGTCCCGCAACGCTGGCTGCGGCGGGTGGGACATCCGCGACGCGTACGGGAACGGTATGCCGCCCGAGAACAACTGCCGGGCGGAGATTGGCGGAACCTCCCCGAAGTCGATGTTCTCGATGGAGTACGAGGCGATGGCCCTCCGCGAAGGCTGGGCGGACTTCATCGCGGTGTACGCGTGGAACGACGCGACGGAGAGCGACTGCGCCCACGGCCGGTGGGGGCGCACCTCCGACTTCGACCTCGACAACGACGGGCTAGACATGGCGTGGCCGCTATCCGTCCTTGACGCCGACAACGACCTGGCCGCATCCGAAGATGACGACCCAACGGGCTGGGTGAGCTGCGAGGCGGTCCCGGTGTCGAATGCGCTTTGCGGGCTGTGGGGGTTCGCTGATTGCAGTTCGAACTCGGCCGCAGTTCCTCTTCAAAGCTACATTTCCGCACGTGATTGGCTCGAGAACGTGACCACCGCAGCGGACGCCGCAGGATGCACGTCAACCACGCTGGTAAACCGCTCCACAGCCGCAGACTACGCACGGTTCTTCTGGGACTTGAAGACCGACGAAGGAGTCCCGATGTCCGCGCTCGCGGAGCTTTGGGACAACCTGAACACGGGCACCATCGACCCTGATGACAACGACATGGGCTCGTGCGCATCCACCGGCACCGAAGACGATGTGTACTACCGACTCCACGCTGCGACGACCGGAGCGAAGTTCACCACGACCTGTGGCGGGACCCCGACCAACTGTGCCGACGAGGTCGACGCCCAAGCCAACAACGGTCAGGACCACACACCATGATCTCGCTCACCCTCCTCCTCGCCTGCCCCAGCGTCGGCCCGTTGCCCAACCCGCCAGCAGGCACGACCGACACCGGCAACGGTACCCCCGACACGGGGGACAGCGGAGCCCCAGGGTTCGTGCCCGATCCGGATTGGGTCCCGCTCGACGGAATCACCTGGACCGGAGACCCGGGAGACCTCCTCGGCGCGGAGTTCACAGTAGGAGACGCCGACGGTGACGGTGACGCGGAGATCGTCGCCACCCGGCTGACGCTCCTCACCGGCCCCACCGAATACCGCTCGGCGGAGACCCACGGTGCGCTGTTGATCGAAGGGGTTCCGGCGGGAGGACCAGCGCGCGACATGGCCCGCGCCGAGTGGGTCGAAGCCGCCGTGGACCACGGCTCGTTCGGGCGATGGGCGACGGTGGTAGGCGACGTCTCGGGCGACGGCACACCTGACGTCGCGATGTCCGGCCTCCACGCAGAAGCGATGGTGCTGGTGTACTCCGGCGAGGCGGCCGGCGACTTTGGAATCGTCGACGCCAACCTGGTGGTCTCGAAGGCGAACGACGACGGGGACTACGAGTGGTCTCACGCGCCGATCGCTCCGTGTGGCGATGTCAGCGGGGACGGACTCGACGACTTGTGCGCCGGCGACCGCGTGTTCTGGGGCCCCGTTCCCGCCACGGTCGACGAGTCGGACGCCGACCTCGCGTTCCTCAGCCCTGGGAGGCCCGAGGGGTACGTGCTCCAGGATGTGGAGCCCGTTGACATGGACGCCGATGGCGTCAACGAAGTCGTGCTCGCGATGTTCTCGGTCGAGGAGATCGGCGATTCGCCGAGGTTGGGCCGGTTTGATGCGTCAACGGCAGGCGAGCGTGACGTGACCCAGCCCGACACCAGGTGGGACGCAGACGGCCTCGGTTCCTTGGATCATGGCGACCTCGATGGAGACGGCGTCGACGATTTGCTCGTCCATCCAGGGGCCTCCCCTGGGCAACCCACCTTCGTGTTCACGGACACCATGGGAGGCGCAGTCACCGACGCCCCGGTCCGGCTCTCCGCCCGGCACGACCACGCATTCGGAACACGCCTTGCAGTAGGTGACTTCGATGGGGACGGCCAGCAGGACCTAGCTGGCTCCGCTACGAACACGATGCCGGAAGGCGAACGCGTCGTCGTGTTTTCGGGTCCCGTTTCGCCCGGAGACTGGTCCGAAGACGATGCCACGGCGATTTGGCTCCTGCCGAGTTCCAACAATCCACTTGCGGCACTGGGCGCGGGCGACATCGACGCGGACGGCCGAGCCGACCTGGTCATCGGGCGAACAGGTGACGAGTCCGGCGGACCAGGTGCTGGAGCGCTGACCTTCCTGTCCGGTGCCGGCCTGTGACCTTACCCGCGTTCGCCCGCGTCCATCGCGTCGCGCCGACGTTACGACAACGGCCAGGACCACACGCCATGATCTCGTGCCTCCTGCTCTACGGGTGCCCCAGCGCTGCCCCGTCGCCCGCACCCACCACGAGCTCGGACACCGGCACCCCCCCCGAGTCGGGTGACACGGGCACGCCGTTCGTCCCCGACCCGGACTGGATCCCCATCGACGGGGTCACCTGGACCGGAGACCCCGGCGACACCCTGGGAGATGAGTTCACGGTGGGAGACCCCGACGGGGACGGCGACGCAGAGATCATCGCCACCCGCAGGAGCCCCCTGGTCGGCCCCACCGAATACCGCTCGGCGGAGACCCAGGGCGCGCTGTTGATCGACGGGGTTCCGCCAGCGGGACCGGCGCGAGGCGTGGCCCGCACCGAGTGGGTCGAACCCGCCGTGGACCACGGCTCGTTCGGGCGATTGGCAACAGTCGTAGGCGATGTCTCGGGCGATGGCTTTCCGGATGTCGCCATGTCCGGCCTCGACGCCGAAGTGATGGTCCTCGTCTTCCCGGGAACGACCACCGGCATCTTCGGGATCACCGACGCCGAGCTGATCCTGTCCAAACTCAACACTGACGATGACTTCGAATGGAACCACGCCCCCATCGTACCGTGTGGCGACGTCAGCGGCGATGGACTCGACGACCTGTGCGCCGGCGATCGCGTGTTCTGGGGGCCGGTCGGATCGGCCATCGACGAGACGTACGCGGATGTCGCGCTCCTGAGCTCCGTTCGCCCAGAAGGGTACGCGCTCCACGACGAGGAGCCCATCGACATGGACGCCGATGGGACCGCAGAGATCGTCCTCGCGATGTTCTCGGTCGAGCAGATCGGAGATCCCCCACGGGTGGGTCGGTTCGACGCATCGGTCGCCGGCGTGCGGGACGTGACCCAGCCCGATACCACCTGGGGCGCCGCAGACGGCATCGGAGCCCTGGCACACGGCGACCTGGATGGAGACGGCGTGGACGACCTGGTCGTCAGCCAAGGTCTCGGCTCCGACCAGTCCGGCCAGCGGACCTTCGTGCTCACCAACCTGGTGGGTGGCGCTCTCACGGACGCCCCGATCTCGCTCGCCGCTCGCTATGGTGACGCACTGGGAACCGACGTCACAGTCGGCGACTTCGATGGCGATGGGCAGCTCGACCTCGCGACGGCGATCGTCTCCCGCGAAGTCCCCTCCGAGCGAGTCGCCGTGTTCACCGGACCCCTCGGCGCCGGCGACGGGTCCGAAGACGACGCTGCGGCGATCTGGCTGCCACCCACCAGCAACACGTGGGTGAACCTCGGTGCGGGCGATCTCGACGCCGATGGGCGCGACGACTTGGTCATCGCCCGGCCGACCGACGAGGCCGCGGGCCCACGAGCCGGTGCGCTGATCTTCCTGTCCGGCGCAGGCCTGTGACCCGGACCCGCGTTCACCTCGCGCTCGCAGGGCGGGACACGAACACGGCGGAGCCCCGGCGCGTCGCGCCGATGTTAGGGTCGGCCGATGTTCACACTGTGGGCCGGAGCCGCGTTCGCCGGCGGCTACTACTACTCGGACGCCGGGATCGTCGCGACCGGCCGCGGCGGCGCGTTCGTGGCCGGGGCCGACAACCAGTTCGCCCAGTACTACAACCCCGCCGGGCTGATCCGGATCCCCGCCCCCACCGTCAACGTGGGATGGTCGGGGGTCCAACAGAACGTGTCGTTCACCCGGCTCCGGTCGGACGGCTCGCGCTACCCGACGGTCGAGAACCAGGCCTCGCCGTTCGACGTGCCCGAGCTCGGGTTCGCGACCCCGGTGGGCGACCGCGCGGTGCTGGCGCTCGGGTTCTACAGCCCGTTCGCCCCGTCGTCGCTGTACGACGAGGAGGGGCCGCAGCGGTACTCGATCAAGGACACCGAGATCTACCAGTTCTCGATCGGCCCCTCCGCAGCGGTCCGCGTGCACGAGATGCTGGTGCTCGGGGTGGGGCTGCAGTGGCAGTACCTGCGCCTCGGCGAGGAGGTCGACCTCACCGTCAGCGGCAACGAGACCGCCGCGTTCGAGGACGACCCCACCGGCGACATCGCGGTGTCGGCCAAGGTGAACGACCCGTTCACGTTCGGGGTGAACGCGGGCCTGTTGTTCGAGCCGGTCGACGCGCTGACGATCGGGCTCGCGCTCCAGCCCGGCACGAAGTTCCGCGCCGGCGGCGAAGGCGCGCTCGACTTCGACGGCAACACGTTCGCCACCCTGGGGCTGCTCGACCAGACCCGGTACGTCGACGACGACATCCGGCTCGACATCGCGCTGCCGTGGGTGATCCGCGCGGGGATCGCGGTCCGGCCGGTGCCTCGGCTCGAGATCGAGGGCGCGGTCGTGTGGCAGGACTGGTCGTCGCTCGGCGACATCGTGATCGACGACGTGGACGTGACGCTCGTGTCCGACTCCCCGCTGATCCCGGACGACCAGAAAGAGGTCGCCGGGCGGTTCGAGCTGCCGGCCGGTCTGCGGGACACGTTCAGCCTCCGCCTCGGGGTCGAGGGCCAGGTGACCGACCGGATCGAGCTGCGCGCCGGCGGGTTCTGGGAGAACGGGTCGGTCGACACCCCCGACCTGTCGGTGGCGCTGGTCGACCCCGCGAAGTTCCAGATCGGCGCGGGGGGCAGCGTGTGGGCGATCCCGTCGCGGCTGAAGTTCGACGTGGCTTATGCGCGCCTGTTCTTCCCGTCGCTCGAGATCCGCGACAGCACGGTCGAGCAAATCGACGCCGGCGTGTTGCCCACCGCCACCCCGAACATCGTCGGCAACGGCGACCTGTCGTCGAACGGGTGGGTGCTCGGGCTCGCCGGCTCGGTGTCGTTCCCGAAGCGGGCGTCGCGGTGACCCGCATCCCCACCACGATCGTCGCCGGCTACCTCGGCTCGGGCAAGACCACGCTGGTGCGCCACCTGCTCGAGCGCGCGGTCGAGTCGAAGGTCCGGCTCGCGATCGTGAGCAACGAGTTCGGCGACACCGGCATCGATCGGGCGCTGCTCGACGCGGGCCAGGACGGGTTCGTGGAGCTCGACGGCGGCTGCGTGTGCTGCCGGCTGTCCGACGCGCTGCCGGTCACCCTCGAGACGTTGATCCACCAGGTCCGCCCCGACCGCCTGGTGCTCGAGCTGTCGGGGGTGGCGCTGCCGGGCGAGCTGGTGGTGCAGTTCTGGCGCCCGCCCCTGTCGGACCTCGTGCGCGACGAGGTCGTGGTGGTGGTGGTCGACGCCGAGCGCGCCGCGGGCGACGCCCCGTTCGACGACACGTTCGAGGATCAGCTCGGCGCCGCGGATCGGGTGATCGTGAACAAGCGCGACCACGTCGACGACGCCGGGTACGCGCGCGCGGTCGCGCGGATCGACGCGATCACCGGCGGGCGCCCCACCGTAGGGGCCACGTTCGGCCGGGTCGATCCGACCTGGGTGTACGGCGAGGCCGACACCCCGAAGGACCGCGACCCCCACGCCGAGCCGCACGAGCACACCCACGACCAGTTCGTGAGCCGCGAGCTGTCGTTCGCCGACGGGATCGACGACGACACGCTGATGGCCGAGCTCCGGTCGCTCGAGGCGCTGCGGACCAAGGGGTTCGTGCGCACCACCAGCGGGCTGCGGCTGGTGCAGGGCGTCGGCCCGCGGATCGA
>JBEBJC010001437.1:0-1734 GCA_040080105.1 Myxococcota bacterium | reverse complement strand
TCCGGTGGGTCGCGGCTCCGATCCACCACCACCGTGCGCCGGCGCACGAACACCGGGTACGCGTGGCGGGACGCAGCCACCCCCGAGCCCGTGTCGCGGGTGCCGGTCCACGGGATCTGCGGCAGCGACCCGGGGAACGAGTGGTTGTTCACCAGCGCGATCCCGACCTGGAGCCGCCGCGCGAGGGCCTCCCCGCGGGCGAGGTCGCGCGTCCACACCGACCCGGACAGGCCGTACCGGGTCGCGTTGGCCCGGCGGACCGCGTCCTCGGCGTCGGCCACCCGACAGATCGCGATCACCGGCCCGAACGTCTCGTCGCGCATCACGTCCATCGCCGGGGTGCACCGGTCGAGCACGGTGGGGAGGTAGCCGAAGCCCACCCCGGTGCGCTTGCCGCCGCACACGAGCTCGGCTCCGGCGGCCACCGCCTCGGCGACCTGCCGCTCCACCAGAGCGAGCTGGGCCGCGTTCTGCAGCGGGCCGAGGTCCCCGCGCACCCCCTCCCTGCCCGCGACCTTCAGCTTGCCGACCGCGAGCGCGAGGTGCCGCACGAGCGCGTCCGCCACCGGCTCCTCGACGTACACCCGCTCGATGCTCGAGCAGTCCTGGCCGGCGTTGTGCAGCGACCACTGGAGGATCCCGGCGGCGGTCCGCGGCAGATCACAGTCGGCGAGCACGATCGCCGCGTCCTTGCCGCCGAGCTCGACCGAGCACGGGATCAGGCGCTCGCCGCACCGCGCCGCCACCCGGCGACCGGTGTTCACCGAGCCGCAGAATACGACTCCGTCTACGTCGTCGTCGATCAGCGCCGCTCCGACCGCGCCGTCTCCGTACACCACCTGGACGAGCTCCGGCGGGAAACAGGCCCGCGCCTGCTCGACCAGCCACGCGGCCGTGCGGGGGGTGTGCTCCGACGGCTTGAGAACCACCGCGTTGCCCGCGAGCAACGCTGGAAACAGCGGCTTGTAGAACTGGAGCAGCGGGTAGTTCCACGGCTCGACGATCGCGATCACCCCGCGCGGCACGGCCTCGATCACCGCGCGCTTCCCCGGGAAGTCGATCGGCGACAGCTTGACCCGCTCGGGCGCGAGGGCCTGGCGCGAGACCTCGACCGCGCCGCGCGCGTACGCCAGGGCGAACGCCACCTCTCCGAGCAGGCTCTCGGCCGGGTCGCGCCCGGTCTCGAGCTGGAGCACCGCGAGCGCCTCTTCCCGGCGCTCGAGGATCCGGCGCCCGAGCGCCAGGGCCGCCGCCTCGCGGGTCGCCGCCGGGGTAGCGGCCCAGCCGACCGAGGCGGCGCGGGCGCGCGCCACGATCTCGGCGACGGCGGACGGCGAGCTCCACGCGAAATCGGGCAACGGAGCCCCGGAGGCGGGGTGGATCGAGCCGGGACGGACCATGTGCACTCCCGCGCCCGACATATCCGGGGTTATGGTCGCCCACATGCTCCGCTGGCTGCTCATTCTGCCGATCCGGTTCTACCGGCGCTACCTGTCGCCGCTCGCGCCGCCCGCCTGCCGGTTCACCCCGTCGTGCTCGGTGTACACGATGCAGGCGATCGACGTGTGGGGCGTGTACGGCCTGTGGCTCGGGGCGAAGCGGATCCTCCGGTGTCAGCCCCTGTTCCCGGGGGGACACGACCCGGTGCCGCTCCCGGACGGGTTCGTCGCGCCGGCGGGCGGGTGGAACGCCCCGCCACCCGAGATCGGCTGCACCCACGGCCCCCACCCGCAC
>JBEBJC010001436.1:0-1738 GCA_040080105.1 Myxococcota bacterium | reverse complement strand
GGCCGGGGTGGTGCACGCGGCCGGGGTGGTGCGCGACGGGCCGATCCACGCGCTCGACCCCGACTCGTTCGCGGCGACGTTCGGCCCGAAGCTCGACGTGGCGGAGGCCCTGGCGGCGCTGCTCCCGCCCGACGTGGTGCTGGTGTGTGTCTCGTCGCTCGCCGGAGTCACCGGCGCCCCCGGCCAGCTGGTGTCCGCGGCCGCGAACGCCGGCGTGGACGCGGTGGCGCGCCGTCGGGTCGCCGCGGGGGGGCGGGCGGTGTCGATCGCGTACGGCCCGTGGGCCGGCACCGGGATGGCCCGCGGCCGCAGCTGGAGACAGGTGGCCCCGCTGTCGGTCGACCAGGGTCTGGCCGCGCTCGGCGCGGCGTTGGCCGGGCGGGAGGCCGTGGTGGTGGCGGCGTACGTGCCGGCCGAGCCGGCGGTCGCCCCGCTGCCGGTCGACCGGGCGGCGCGGCTCGTGGCCCACGCGACCCGGGTGCTCGGTCGGCCCGTCGACGTCGACCGGCCCCTGGTGGACCAAGGGCTGGACTCGATCCTGGCGGTACAGCTCCGCAACCGCCTGCTGGCGGACGGGATCGACGCCCCGCTGCACGCGCTGACCTCCGGCGCGTCGCTCGCGTCCCTCGGCCCCGCCGCCGCGTCGCCGGCTCCCCCGGCCGAGCCGATCCCCGGGTCGGTGTGGGCCGCGGGGTTCGTGGGGGCGGCGTTCGGCGCGCTCCTGTGGGCGCTGGTGTCGTGGCTCACCGGCGGCTGACCCGCGTGGTGTAGACTGGCGCCACCTCGGAGGCCAGATGTTGCTCCTAGCCACGACCGCCCACGCCGCCCCGTACGTCGGGCTCGCCGCCCGCGGCGGGCTGAACCGCTTCGGGAGCTGGAACATGCTCACCGCGGGGGTCGAGGCGCAGGGCTACGTCACCCCGGCGCTGCGGGTGGTGGTGGGCAAGGAGGTGTTCACCGTGCGGAGGGTGTTGCCGCCGGAGCTGCAGCTCGACAGCGGCGTGTACTCGGAGTGGGAGTCGATCTGGCCGTGGAGCGCGGGCGCGCTGTACGGGTTCGACCTCGGCCGGGCCGATCCGTACGCCGGGGTCGACCTGGTGGCGGCGCGATACCTCAAGGACCGCGACGGCAGCGAGTGGTCCCTCGGCGGGCGGTTGCGCGGTGGCGTGGACCTGGAGCTCGTGCCGCACCTCGCGTACAACGCGAACCTCGCGATCGGGCTGTGGAGCGGCGAGCGGTGGGACGTGATCGAGGCGGGGCTGCCGAACACCGGGCTGGTCGCGCAGATCAGCACTGGGTTGGCGGTGTCGTTCTAGGGGAGGAGCCCGGTCACTGCCCGCCGGTGAGCTCCTGACACACCTCTTGGGGTAGCCCCGTCTGTTCGGCGCAGCTCGCCGCGTCGATCCCGGTGCCGAAGTCGAGCAGCCGCCAGTTCGGCCCTTCGCGGCGCAACAGCGCGACCGCCGGCTCCGCTCCTCCGGTGACGATCAGCCGCCCGACCCGACCCTGACAGATCGGGTCCTTGCCTTGCAGCGCGTCTCTCACCGCCGGGTCGACCGAGGGGCTCGCCTTCACCACCTCGAGCATCGCGGGCCCGTCACACCCGAGCGCCCCCTGTTTGCGATCGACCCGCTCGGTCGGCGCGGGAGGGGGCGGCGCCTCCGGAGGCGGGGCGGCCGGTTCGGTGGTTCCACAGCCGATCATCGCCAAAATCGCCACCATCGGGTCCCCCTCGGTC
>JBEBJC010000322.1:0-8487 GCA_040080105.1 Myxococcota bacterium | reverse complement strand
CGAGTGCTCACCCCGACCCTCTCCCCAGAGGGCGCCGGGGGCCGCGCCGCGATAGGCGGCGGCGATGAGCGAACCCACGAGTCCTCCGACCGCCGCGCCGGCCCAACCCCGTGCGGCGGCCACCGTGCTGATCGTCCGCACGGCGCCGACCGGGCTCGAGGTGTTCATGGTGCAGCGGCACCGGCGCTCCGGGTTCCTGCCCAACGCGTGGGTGTTCCCGGGGGGCCGGGTCGACGAGGGCGACCGGATCCACGGCAACCCGCGGGTCGCGGGCCGGATCGCGCTCGCTGGGCTGTCCGACAGCGGCGCGAGCGCGTACGGCGTGGCGGCGGTGCGCGAGACGTTCGAGGAGGCGGGGATCTGGCTCGGCACCGGCGCGCCGACCGACGCCGACCGCGACGCGTTGAACCGCGGCGACTCCACCTTGGCGAAGGTGCTCGAGGAGCGCGACGCCACCCTCCACCTCGAGCGGCTGCGCCCGTGGAGCTGGTGGATCACCCCGCTGGCCGAGCCGAAGCGGTTCGACACCCGGTTCCTGATCGCGGTGGTCGACGTGCGGTCGGGTCGCCACGACGACGGGGAGACCGTGGACTCGCGCTGGGTCAGCCCGCGGGTGGTGCTGACGGACGATCAGCGCTCGTTCCCGCTCGCCCCGCCCACATGGTGGACGCTGCGCGAGCTCGCGGCGTACGCCTCGGCCGAGGCCGCGTTCGAGGCGGCGATCACCCCGCTGGTGCCGATCCTGCCGGTGATGCAGCTCGAGCAGGACAGCGTGCGGCTGCTGCTCCCGGGCCACCCGGATCATGGCGCTCCGGCGATCGACGGCCTGCCCGACCGGCTCACCTACGAGCAGGGATGGGTGGGGTGGAAGGGCGACGAGCGGCTGCCGTCGGTGCCCGACATCACCTGATCGCGACCCAGTCGCGCACCGACAGGGGCTCGCCCAGCAGCCCGGCGCACGCTGCCTCCACCTCGGCGGCAGGTAGCACCCCGTCGGGGCCGACGAAGATCAGCTTCGCCTCGCCCCGCGCGTGGACGCGGTCGCCGACCAGCAGGTGCCCCTCGAACCGGAGCAGCCGCCCCTCCACCGCGACCGCGCGGGTGTCGACGTCGAACCGCGCCAGCGGCCGCAGCTCGCGCCGGTACACGATGTGCTGCTCCGCGACCACCGGCTTGAGCCCGAGCCCGCGCCACCGGGACCACGCCTTGGAGCGGATCAGCAGGTCGAGCCGGCCGAGCTCGAACACCTCGGCGTACGCTGCCTGGTTCATGTGCAGGTTCACGTCGACCTGGCGCAGGGAGACGCGGCGTTCGAGGCGGGACACGGTGCGCCCGTCGCGTCCGAGCTGCGCCCGGAGCACCGCCGGGACGGTGCGGGTCAAGTAGGTGAGCATCCGCCCCCCTACCGCTGCGGAGGGGGACCGCGCTCGCAGGTGACGGACGTCCGTCACCCGACCACGCGCGAACCAGGACAAATCGATGGCGCCGCCCTTGCTTTCCCCCTCTGCGGAGGTGCCGGATGGTCGAGAAGGTGGCGGTGGATCTGATGGGCGGACAGCAGTCGGCGCTCGGGGCGGTGTTCCGGTACGAGATCCTGTCGCGGCTCGCGCGGGCCGCCGAGGAGCGCGGGGTCGCGGTGCTCGCGTTCGGGTTCGCCGAGGCCGAGCTGCGGCTGGTGCTGGAGGGGTCCGACGAGTCGATCCGCAAGCTGCTGATGGCGGTCAAGGTCGGCACCGTGCGCGCCGCGCTGCGCTGGGGCCTGTCGCTGCGCAGCGGCCCGCACTTCCGCGAGCCGGCGGACGACCTGCTCGAGGCAGTGGTGTGGGCGCACACGGGCCCTGTGGAGGCCGGCGCCGAAGATCCGTTGGCGAGCCCGTGGTCGAGCCACCGCGACCTGCTGGGGTTCCGCACCGCCTCGTTCTACGACGCCTCCGCGCTCGCCGGCCGGCTCGAGCCGCGGCGGGTGCACCGCGCGTGCGGCGGCGCGCGCCTGCCCACCACCCCGGCCGAGGCTGCGGCGGTGACCCTCGACCTGCTGCTCAGGCTCGCCGGCGCGGTGCTCGGCGTATTGCCCGCCGACCGGAAGTGCTTCCGGCTGTTCGTCCACCTGGCGAAGGCTCGCGGCTTCGCGACGGGCGCGGTCGCGAGCGCGCTCGCGCTCACCGAGCGCCGGGTCCGGCAGCTGGCGGCGGAGCCCGAGCCGGGCCTCGGCACCGCGCTGGTGGCGCTCGGGAGCACCTCGCTGTGCCGCGTCCCGTGAGCGCGGCCGTTACAGCCGCCCCTCGACCGACACGACCACCGAGCGGCCTTCACCGGCGAGCGCGCCCGGGTTCCCCTCGTAGTTCGCGTCGTCGCGGTACACCCCGGTGGCCCAGGCCGAGCCGAGCACGTTGCGCACCGTGGCGCCCACCGAGAACCGCCCGTCCGGGCCGAGCTGGGTCGCTGCTGCCGCCGCGTGGAGCAACGCGAACGCAGCGCCGTCGGGCCGCTGCACGTCGGGGGACCACACCCGCCGCGGCCGCGGGCCGTACCCCTCGCCGAACACCGTCATCGACAGGGTGTCGGTGGGCGCGAGCCGCAAGCTCGCCTTCAACATGTGCGGCGGGTACTCGTACTGGATCCGCCCGCCGTAGTCGATGTCACACAGGCCTTCACCGCCGCGGCTCGGGCCGTACCGCGCCAGGGTGAGCGCGTAGTCGGCGGTGGCGGTGACCGGGCCGGTGGTGGCCTCCGCGCCGGCCTCGCCGCCCACCACGGTGAGCTCCGACCCGAGGTTGCAGTAGATGCCGGGCGCGACCTTGTCGATCTCGTTCTGCAGCCGCGACCCGTTCGCGTCGGCGCGCAGGCGCAGGCCCTCGGTGACCTCGCCCACGAGCTCGGCCTCGGCGGTGTGGATCGATTCGGGCACCAGATCGAGGTTCCCGGTGGTGAACGGGTACACCCCGGTGAGCGGGTCGGGGTCGGCGCGCACCAACGTCTCGCGCACGTTCGGGGCCCGGAACGCGCGGCCGTACAGGACCTTCGCGGTGACCCGGTCGTTGGGGACCACCAGCAGGCCGACCCGGGGTGACACCGAGAGCCGGAACGCGCCGTCGCTCGGCTTCTCGCCCAAGTTGGTCGGCAGGCGCTTGTCGACCCGAACGCCGGCGGTGAGCTCGAACCACTGGGTCGCGGTCCAGCTGTACTGCGCGTGGGCGTACAGGTTGCGCAGGCGCGGGGGCACACAGCCCCGGCCGTTGGTGTACAGCCCCGCCACCCCGCCGCAGTCGTCGTACACCGCGAACCCGTTCGCGAGGCTCGGATCCGACCCGTCGGACGGGAACGCCTGGTCGAACAGGCGCAGCACCCGCACGGTCTCGTACCCGACGCCGCCCACCACCACGTGGTCGATCGCCGGCTCCGCCTCGAGGTCGACCCCGAGCCCGATCCGCTCGGTGGTCTTCTCGGCGTCGACGGTGACGAACGACTGGGTCGCGGCCAACGTGTCGGGGTCGACGGTGATCTCCCCGCCGAGGAAGTACGACGCGGGGTCATCGTACCGGTGGTAGGCCACCGTTGGCGTCACCGAGAACCGATCGAAGTCGAAGCGGTACCGAAGCCTGGAGAACGTGTCGTGGTACTGCAAATCGAAGGTGTCGAGCGTCTTGCCGAGCGCCGCGAGCGGGTCCTCGCGCGGCTGCACCAGGTAGGTGTGCGCGTAGTCCACGTGGTGGATCCGGGCGTCGAACCCGGCCACGCCGAAGCTCGCCCCGACGTTCACCCCGCGCTTCGGATCGGTCCCGATCAGGTCGAACGCGCGGCTCGGGGTCACCTCGAGCCCCTCGCCCGACTGACCGAACACCCGGCCGTACGCGCTGGCCCGCGCGTCGGCCGTGCCGAGCCGACCCCCGGCGGTGACCGTGAGGTCGGACCGGCCGGTCGAGCCGCCGATCCACCGCGCCCGGCCGCCCTCGAGGTCTTCGCCGGCGAACGTGACCACGTTCACCACGCCGGTGAACGCGTTGGTCCCGTACACCGCCGAGCCCGGGCCCTTGATCACCTCGACCTGGCGAACGTTCGAGATCGGCAGGTAGTCGTCGATGAACCCGTGGGTGTACACGCCCTCGTACCAGGGCATGCCGTCGACCAACACCAGCAGCTTGTTGTCGTCGGCGCTGATCACCCCTCGGATCGCGGCCACGTCTCGGCCCTCCGGGGTGCGCCACACGTAGATCCCCGGTAGATCGCGCAGCAGGTCCGACACCTTGCGGTAGCCGCGCTCGCGGATCGTCTCGGCGGTGACCACGGTCACGGTGGACGGGGCCTTGCGCGCGGTCTGGGCGTACCGCGACGCCACGGTCACGAGCTGCTCCTCGAACCGGAACAGCTCCGACTCGTCGGGCTCTTGGAACGGATCGACCACCGACTGCGCGGCCGCGGGGAGGGACCACCACATGCGGCGTCAGCCTACTGCGGGGTGGCGGCGTTGTCGTGTGATGACACCGCGTGGATCACGAGCTGCGCGACCACCGGTGCGTCGGCCGGCAGCGCGGGCGCCTCGCCGCGCTCGTCGAACGGGGCGCCGGGAGCGAGCTCGAGCTGCCGGCGCCCGCCCGCGCGCGCGCCGCGCAGCGCCCCGCCGAGGCGGGAGCTCCCGACGTTCACCACGTACGGATCGGCGCGCCCGAAGCTGGTGTCGAGCACCACCCCGGCCTGGCTCCACACGATCCAATCCAGCGAGACCCAATCGCCCTCGGCCGCCGGGCGCCCCGTCCCCGGTTCGAGGTCGGCCTGGGTCCAGCCGTCGACGGTGGTGTACGCGACGGTCGCCGCGGCGGTCGGCGGGTCGATCACCGCGAGCACCTCGAGGTCGACCACCAGGTCGGCGGCCGGAGGGACCCGCTCTGGCATGCCGTAGTCGCCGAACCCGAACCGCGAGCCGAGGCGGAGCTGGCGCACCGCGCCCGCGCGCAACCCCCGCACGCCTTGGTCGAGCCCCGAGATCATCCGCCCGCTCCCCACCTGGAACCGGTACGGGCCGGGCCGGTCCCAGCTGGTGTCGACCAGCAGCCGCTCCCGCGGGTCGGGTCCGAGCGCCCAGGTGGTGTACTCGAGCACCACCACCGAGCCCTCGCGCGCGGCGGTCGGTCCGAGCCCCGGCACCACGTCGACACACGCGAGCCCTGGCTCCCGGCCGTCGATCACCGGGCCGTCCGGCCGCAGCGGAGCGCCCGGCGCCCCCCGCGCTCCGGAAGAGGGGAGGGCCGCCGCCGGCGGGAGCAGCGGTCGGGGCGGCAGGTCGGCGCACGCGAGCCAGGAGATCACCGGCGCAGCCCCAACACGTCGGCGATCACGTACATCACCCCAGTGCAGCTCACCGAACCCGTGCCGATCAGCCCCACCAGCGCGAACACGAGCCCCACCATCACGTACGGCGTGAACAGCTGGCCCGATCGGAGCTTGGTGTACACCACGTACGCCGACCGGACGGGCCCTGGTCGCGCGAGCGCCCGCGCGACCGTCTGGCGGTGGATCTCCCCGGCGATCCCCGAGCCGGCGGGCTTCACCAGCCCGTCGATCACGTCGGTCATCCCCTGGACGAACCCGTGCTCACCTTGCTGCACGTTCGTCGCCACCCCGCGCGCGGTCGGGGCGCGGATCGGTGCGTCGGTCGACATCTGGAACCGCGGCCCGGCGGGCGTGCCCACGATCACCACGTCGCCCGGGCGCGCCTGAACAGGTCCGGTGGCCGGCCACACGTGCGGTTGACCCGCAGGGACCAGGAACACCTTGCAGTCGAGTCGCGCAGGCGCGACCGTGATCGTTCCGTCCGGCATGTGCGCCAGGGTCACGTGGACCGGGTACACGCCGTGAGACGGATCGACGCACAGCTGGCTCCGCTTCGGATCGCTGCCGATCGTGACCGAGCCCGGGAACGGGCCGTACTTCACGCCGCCGAGCTCGGGCGGGAGCTGCAAGAACAAGGTGCGGGCCATGAGGGGCAGTGTACCCCGGCGGCCGCGCTACTTCTTCTTGGCCGAGCCCTGGCGCGCCTTGAACTTCGGGTTCGTCTTGTTGATCACGTACACCCGGCCCCGCCGGCGCACGATCTGGCAGTCCTTGTGCCGCTTCTTCAGAGACGAGAGGGAGTTGACGACCTTCATGGGAGACCTCGGGAGGTGCGAAGGGGGGCACCTAGTCCGTCGAACCGCGCACGTCAACCGACGCCGGACGGGGTATGGTGAACACACCCCGATGCACGTCCGCGTGGTCCGCCCAGATCGCCTGCTTCCCGAGGAGCTCGACGAGTACCTCCGACAGGGATGGTTCCGCATCGGCCAGGCGATGATGACGTGTCGGGTCGTGCAGTTCGATGGGGAGCTTCGTCCGGCGATTTGGACCCGGCTTCCCACTTCGGGGCACAAGTTCCAGAAGAGCGCGCGCCGGGTGTTCGCGAAGAACGAGGAGCGGTACCGGGTCGAGATCGGCTCGGTCCGGCTCGACGACGAGCACGAGGAGCTGTACCAGCGGTACAAGCGGGTGGCGCGGGGCGAGCGATCGTCGAGCCTGTACGACTTCCTGTTCGGTGAGAGTGATCGCGACGTGTTCGACACCCGCGAGATCCGGGTGTGGGACGGAGACCGGCTGGTCGCGTTCTCGTGGTTCGACCAGGGCGCCGACAGCGTGCAGAGCTTGATCGGCGTGTACGATCCGTCGTTGTCCCGCGACAGCCTCGGGTACTACACGATGTTGCTCGAGGTCCGGTACGCGATGGAGGCCGGCCTCGCGTTCCACTACCCGGGGTACGTGCTGCCCGGCGACGCCGCGATGGACTACAAGCTGCGGCTGGGCGAGCGGGTGCAGTTCCTCGACCCGTGGTCGCGCGACTGGCGTCCGATCGGCGAGCTCGAGCCGGTGCCGATGCCCACCGATCGGCTCGAGGGGGCGCTGCGGGCGGCGCGCGACGCGCTTACGGCCGCGGGGATGCCGTCGGAGGTCCGCCGGTACCCGTGGTTCGAGGCGCCGGCGTGGCAGCCGGATCTCGCGTCGTGCCTCGACCAGCCGATGGTGCTGGAGGTGTTCCCGGGGCGGCGTGGCTCGTCGCTGCTGCTGGTGATGTACGACGTGGACCGCCGGTCGTACGCGCTCGTCCGGTGCCTACGCGCGCGGGCGGTCACCCGAGGCCGCACCGACAGCGACGTGCCGATCGAGCTGTGGCTGGTGGCGGAGCGCATGACCACCCGCTCGACCCCCGAGACCCTCGCCGCCGAGGTCGCGCGGATCCTCGACGCGGCGGTGGTGGGCGCGCGCACCAAGTGAAGCTGTGGGTGTCGATGGGGCTCAAGCCGAGCGGCGACCCGGCCGAGCCGCTGCGGCCGTGCCTCCGGGTGGTCGACACCGACGTCGGGCGGGTGGTGGACGAGCTCCGCCACACCTGTGACCCGGCCCACGTCGCGGGGCCGGGCGCGCACCAGGAGTTCACCGCCGGGGCGTTCCTGCCCGACGGGCGGCTGATCCAGCCCGCGCACACCGAGCTGCTGTGGATCGACCCGCACAGGATGCGGATCGAGCGGGTGGTGTCGCACCCGCTGTTCCACGGGATGCACTCGGCCACCGCGTCGCCGGAGGGGCTGGTGGTGACCTGCGCCGGCACCGAGTCGGTGCTCGAGCTCGACCCGCGGGGTGAGCTGTCGGCGCACCACTGGCTCCGCCCGGGCCGGTTCGGCTACCCCGGGATCACCGACTTCCGGACGGTGGACCACGACGCGCTCAAGCCGCACTCGCACCACCCGAACCACGCGGCGCGGGTCGGCGGCGACCTGTGGGTGACCTGCTTCGAGACGGCCGACTGCCGCTCGCTCGGCGCCGACCGGCGGATCGACCTGTCGGAGGCGATCCCCCACGACGGGCGGCTGCGGGGCGGGCTGCTGTGGTTCACCCAGGTGGTCGGGGTGGTGATCGGCGTCGATCCGGCCACGCTCGCGCGCGAGGTGGTGATCGACCTGCGCGCGCTCGATCGCCGCGGGTCGCTCGGGTGGTGTCGCGGGGTCGAGGTCGTCGGCAGCCGGCTGTTCGTCGGGATGACGATGCTGCGGGCGACCCGACACCGCGAGGCGCTGCGCCAGATCGTGTACGGGCAGAAGCGACCGACCCGGGTGGTCGAGGTCGACCTCGACCGGGCAGTGATCGTGGGGGAGATCGAGGTCGGCAACGCCGCCGGAGGCACGATCTACTCGGTGAACGCCTGCTGAACGACGACCGACGGGGTACGGGGCGCCCGGAGGGTCGGGTGCACACGCTGTGTGTCGACGTGGGGGGCACGGGGATCAAGGGGATGGTGGTCGACGCGCTCGGCCAGCCGGCGTCGGACCACCGGCGGATCGACACCCCCCGCCCGGCCGTTCCCGAGGCGGTGCTCGCCGCGATCGACGCGCTGGCCGCGGGCTTGGTGTTCGACCGGGTCAGCGTCGGGTTCCCGGGGGTGGTCCGCGCGGGGGTCACGATCAC
>JBEBJC010000321.1:0-8505 GCA_040080105.1 Myxococcota bacterium | reverse complement strand
CGGCGAGGGTGGTGGTGGACGGGGTGAGGCCCTTGTCGCGCTCGACCGGGGCGTGCACACACGCGGAGAGCCAGATCACGGGCCCCACCGCAGCGTGAGGGCGTCGCGGCTGCACCGCTCGGACGGGGTCGGGTCGGGGCACACCACCAGCTCGTACCGCAGCGCCCCGAGCGCGCCGTCGGGCCGCCACGCCTGGGGAGACGTGCCGCCCACCGCGGTCTCCCCGGCCTCGATCGACCAGGTCCCCGACAGCGGGTACACCGCGGTCGAGCCCGCCTCGCGCACCCACGCGTAGCCGGCCTGGGTCGAGCGGACGAAGAACACCACCCGCTCGTCCGGGCCGACCGCCGCGCCGTCGGCGAGCGGGCGCGGCGCGGCCCCGCCCTCGGCCACCGCCTCGAGCGCCACGTCGGGCGACCCGCCGAACCCACGGTCGCGCACCCCAGGCTCGAGCGCGACCCACCCGAGCGCCACCGCTCCGACCGCGCCCACCCCGCCGGCCAGCCACCGCCGCCGCGCCGCCCGGCGCTCGACCCGGCGCCGTACCTGGTGGATCGGCGGCGGCGGCGCCTCGCGCAACGTGCTCCATCCGCTCATGGTTCCTCCTCTGCCCCGAGCTGCTCCCGCAGGAGCCTCCGGGCGTACGAAAGCTGGGATCGCACTTGCTGGTCGGTCCGACCGAGCACCTCGCCGATCTCGCGCGCCGACAGCTCCTGCGCGAGCGACAGCAGCAGCGTCGCCCGGTGTTCGGCGGGCAGCGCGTCGAGCGCCTGCGCCAGCCGCCGGTCCCGCTCGTCGGTCAACAGCAGCCCCTCGGGGGTCGGCGCCGCGCGGGGGTCGGCGGCCCCGAACAGCCGGTACACCCGGTCGGTGAGCGCCCGGCGGCGCAGGCGCTCGATGCACAGCCGGTGGGCCACCGTGAACAGCCAGGCCCGGAACGAGCCGCCCACCCGCCACCGCCGCTCGAGCACCCGGCTGAACGTCTCGACGCACACCTCTTCGGCGTCCTCGGCTCGCCCGAGCATCCGGTGGGCGTAGCCGGTCACCCGCGGCGCCCACCGCTCGTACAGCAGGTCGAACGCCCGCGCCTCGCCGTGTGCGAACGCAGTCGCCAGCGCGTCGTCGGCGGCGGGCTGTGTCGCCGGTGCCCCCATCCGCGGCCCTCCCTCTCACCAACGCTCGACCGAGCCGAACGTGGACTACTGTGGCCGAAGCCGCAGCCGCGCGGTAGCTCACCCCCGTCCCGGAGGCGTGATGATCACCGTGTGGCTCGCGATCGGATCGAGTGAAGCCGCCGACGCGCGCGCGCTCACCCTCGACGAGGCGCTCGAGCAGGGGGCTGCGGCGAACGGCGCGCTGGCGCTGTCGATGTACGCGCGCGACCAGGCCGAGTCCTCGGTGCGGTCCGCCCGCGGCGCGTTCGACCCGGTGTACCGCGCCGAGCTGGCGATCGAGCCGACCCGCCGCAGCCGGGGGTACGCCGGCGGGTTCCCAGCGGAGTTCGAGACCCAGTCGTACGCGATCGACCAGGGGATCGGCGGGCTGTTGCCCACCGGCACGAGCTGGGACGCGTCGCTGTCGCTCACCCGCAACACCGCGTCGACCGTGACCCGGATCGGCGGCGCGGCGTCCGAGAACCTGTTCGACGCGTACGCGGGCGACCTGTCGGTCTCGCTCGGGCAGGAGCTGCTGCGCGGCCTGCGGTCTCGGTACAACCTGCAGAACGTGACCCGCGCGACCGACGCGCTGACCGAGGCGGAGCTCGCGGCCGAGAAGCAGCGGCAGGACACGCGCCTCGCGGTGTCGGTCGCGTACTGGGACTGGTCGTACGCGGTCGCCGCCGAGCAGATCGCGATCGACGCGGAGGGCGTCGCGGAGGAGGCGTTGCGGGTGAGCCAGGCCCGGGTGCTCGGCGGCGACCTCGCCCCGATGGAGGGGATGCGGCTCGAGGCGGCGCTGGTGCAGGCGCAGCAGGACCGGGTGGAGGCGCAGCTCCGGGCCGAGGCGGCGGCGAACGCGCTGCTGCTCCTGATCGGCTACGACCCGTCGATGGGGGTGATGCCGGCCACGCTGCCCGGGGAGGTGGCCGACGTGCCGCTCGACCCGGTGAAGGTGGCGGAGGTGGCGACGGCGCAGAACCTCGACCTGGCGGTGGCCCGCCAGCGGCTCGACGCGGCGCGGCGCCAGTGGCAGATCGCGAAGGACGGCGTGTTGCCCACGCTGACCGCGGTGGCGTCGGCGGGCGTGGCGAGCCAGCGGTGCCTCGACGGGACCGACGACCCGAACTGCGTGGTCGGCGGGGCCGGCGACGCGCTGCTCGGCCTGCTGGCGCCGGACAACTTCCCGTTCGTGTCGGTGGGCGGGGTGTTCGAGGTCCCGCTCGGGAACCGGGCGGCCCGCGGGGCGCGCGACCAGGCCGCGGTGACCGTGTCGATGCGGGAGCGCGACCTCGCCGACACCGAGCGGGCGGTGGCGGGCGCGGTCGAGGAGCAGCTGCGCACGCTCGGGGCGAGCCGCGCGCGGGTCGAGCTCGCCGACACGAACATCCGGCTGGCCGAGGCCACGTTGTCGGCCGAGCAGGCCCTGTTCGACGCGGGGCGCTCGATCCTGAAGAACGTGCTGGAGGCGCGGACCGAGGTGGCGCGCACCCGCAACGAGGCGGCCCGCGCCCGCACCGAGTACCGCCTGGCGCAGTCGCGGCTGTTGGCGCTCCAAGGCCAGCTGTAGCGAGCCGGACGAAGGGTGCATCGACGATAGGCAGAATTGATTTGAATCAATTCTGATGCTAATCAAGAGAGATGATAGACACACTCATCCCACGTCGTGCCTTGTGGAGCGAGTTCCAGGAGCGACTGGGCTCGACCAGCGTCTTGCTTCACGGCGCTCGGCGAATCGGCAAGAGCACGCTGCTGCAACAAGCGGTCGAGGATCACTCACATGCCGGTCAGGTGGTCGTCCGGATCGACCTCGAGGGGGTTGCTCGACGCCCCGGTCGACGGCCTCGCCGAGGCGTTGCACCAAGCGCTGGTCGAACGGGCGCTGATCCGTCCACCTCCAGCGCTCGTCGATCGGGTGGCCGAGCTCGGCGTCGCCGGGACCAGCGTCTCGCTCCGGGAGGCCGCCCGAGCCACGGGGTGGAACCGGGTCGAGGAGGACCTCCGAGCCGCGGTGGCACACCCGAACGTCGTTCGCTTGGTCGTGGCGCTCGACGAGGTGCCATGGTGGCTCGACGCGATCACCGAAACATCCGATGCCTCCGCGGCGCGGTCCGCGCTCGCGACGCTGCGACGGTTGCGGCAAACGCCTCCGCTGGACGAGAAGCTGCGGATGGTGCTCACGGGCTCGATTGGATTGGCTGGACTGGCGGCGACGCTGAACGCCTCCGCCGAGCTCAACGACCTCCACACGGTCGAAGTTCCGCCGATGACCGAGGACGAGGGTGCTGCGCTGTTCGAGTCGGAGGTGACTGCCCGCGGGACCAAGTGCACGTCGGAGGCAGCAAGACAGGCGACCCAGCTCGCCGGGGGTAGCCCACACTGGCTGAAGGTGCTGGCTTCGAACATCGGGCAGAGCGACGCGAGCAGGGCGGAAGACATCGACGCAGCGGCGGAGAAGCTGCTCGTGCCCCAGCAGCGCCAGCTGTTCGCGGACGAGGGCCAGGAGCACTTTCGGAGGCGCCACGCCGACCTCTACCCCGCGCTGATCGCGATCCTCGACGCAATGTCGGACGCCGACCACCACCCGTTGGAGGCAGCTGTGAGCGCTGCCCTCGCAGCGGACCCGGGCCTCAGTCGGCGGCGCGCGGAAGAGTGTGTTTGGCTGCTGGTCGATGGGTTCTACCTGCACCTCACGGGGAGCAGCCTCGCGTGGGTCAATCCCCTGTTCCGCCGGTGGTGGCTCAAGTACGGTGGAGCTTGAACCTGTACACTCCATGGAGCGAGGACTGGAGCAGCCTCCACGCGAGGACCCGCGGGCGCGACGACGCGGTCGGCGCGATCGCGCACGGCGCCCGCCAGCTCCTCGCCGGCGGGCGACCGTTGCCGCTGTACTTCTTCGGGCCGCGCGGGATCGGGAAGTCTCATGTGGTGTGTGATGGGGTCGGCGGGGTTCGCGAGGCGCTGGAGGCGCATGGGTACGCGGTCGTCACGCTCGGAGAGGACGCCGCTGAGGTCAGCGACGCCGACGTCCTGTGGGCGCGGCTCACCCCGCGCGCCCGGCCGGCATGGATGGGTGTAGATCGGTCGAGCGGGGGCCCCGAGCGGGCGATGGTGGTGGTCGAAGGGCTGGATCGCCAACTGAAGGCGCTGGGGGGGCACGGGCGGAAGCGCCTGCGGGCGCTGCTCGACGCTCACCCCCAGGTGTGGGTGGTCGGTACCGGCGCCCGGTTGACCGACGAGCTGACGGCTCACGAAGAGGCTTTCTACGGAGCGTTTCAGTCTTTTCCTGTTCAACCCATCGAGGGAGAGGACGCTGCGGCGCTGATCGACCACGAGGCGGGCGAGGACACCGAGCAGGACCCCCGTTGGCCCGCGCGGCGGCAGGCGATCGTGCTGTTGTCGGGCGGCAACCCCCGCGCGCTGGTAGCGCTCGCCCGCGCCACCCGCGCGGGGCCGGGGGCGGACGTGGCGCGCCGTCTGCTCACGGTGCTCGACGAGTTCACCCCACACTACCAGCTCCGATTTCGGGACCTGAGCACCCAGGAGCAGCAACTGGTGGAGCTCCTGAGCCAGGTCCCCCGTGATCTCGGTCCTACCGACGTCGCGACCCGGCTCGGGTCTTCCCCCGCCACCTGGTCCAGCTGCGCGCACCGCCTGGCCGACCTCGGCGTCCTGCGGACCCTGCAGCACGGCAGGCTCGCGTTCTACCGGATCACCGAGCCGCTGTTCCGGTATTGGCTCGAGTTCCGCAGCGGCCCGTGGGGCGACACCCGGGTCGCCTGGCTGGGCCACTTGCTCGAGCTCGTCCTCGGCCCGGGCGAGCTCGTCGAGGAGTGGACCGGGGCGTCGGACGAGACCGTACGGACGGCCGCCCTACAGGCCCTCCAACGCCAGCCCAAGGGCCGCGACGCCACATGGTCCAACCGGACGGAGGAGGTGGAGCGCGCGCTCGCGTCGCGCGAGGTCAGCAAGGTCGAAGCGGCAGTACGCGCGGCGGCGGAGGTGACTCCCAGCGCGGTGGAGGCGTGGGCGCTCCTCCGAAGGCTCGCCCCATTGCCGTTCGCCCCGGTCGGTCGACTCCTGGGGCCCGCCCTCGCACATCATGGGAGGCACACCCTGGCGAAACTGCTCCTCGGCGGTGGCGACCCGGGTGAGCTCCGTGGGCTGTTGCGCGACCTGCCGACCGACGCCAGGAAGGTGAGCGACCTCCGCGACGGGTGGGTGTTGGTCATCTACTTCGAGATGGCGGCAGCAGAGATCGATCCCCGCGGGCGGAGGTGGCAGCTTGACGCCAGGGAGCAGGTCCGGCTGTCGGCGGTGCCGTTCCTGCGCGGCCGGCTCGCGCGATACGGGCGCCGACTGACCCACCCCCCGCTGCTCGGTGAGGCGGACCTGCTGGCTGCGCCGGTGGACTTCCGGTCGCCCGACCTCGCCGACCTGTTGTCGGTCACGGTGGCCAGCGAGTGGTTCACCGCCGCGGGGCGGATGCTCGCCTTGCTCGCCGGCGCGCCAGAGGCTCGCCTCCCGTGGTGCCCCTGGCCCGGTCGGCGCCTGCCGGTCGATCCGGGCGTGGTGTTGGACCTGATCGCCCGCCAGCCCACGCCCGCTGCGATGAGCTGGCTCGGGTCGACCACCTCGCTGCCGGACGACCGCTTCGAGGCGCTGCTCGCTCGACCTGTCCCACACCTCCTGCCTGCAGGACGACAAGCATCTCACCTCCAGCTCGCCCTCGCGGCGCTCGCCCTGTCGCGCCCCGATCCGTACGAGCTGCTGCGCCGAGGGATGGAGGAGCGGGGGTGGCGAGCGCTGTTCGAGCGGGTGGACCTGTTGGTGTCGCAGCTGCGCGAGGGGGAGCGCGGCCCGCTCCACCCGGAGCTCGCCCGGGTGTACGAGGTGGTGCGGCCGCGAGCTACTTGATCGCGCCGCGCGCCTTGATCTGCGCCGCCCGGCTCGCGCGGACCGCGTCCGGCAGGTCGGCCTCCTCGAGCTGCGCCAACGCCAGGTCGAGGTTCCCGAGCCGCTCGAGGCACGTCGCCGCCCCGAGGGACGCCACCGAGGCCACGTCGGCGTCGAACGCGTGATCCACCGCGTTCTCGTACGCCACCAGCGCCCCCTCCACGTCGCCGCGCGACAGCGCGACGTTCGCCAGCCCGAGCTCGGCCCGCGACAGCGCCTCGGGGTGGGTCTGGCCGAGCCGCCGCCACAGGCGCGCTGCCAGGTCGAGGTCGTCCGCGGTCGCAGCGGCGCGGGCGGCGCGCGCCAGCCGCTCCGTCGCCTCGGGCTCGAACGGCGCGAGGTCGTGCGCCTCGCGGAACCGGCGCGCCGCCTCCAGCTGCTCCCCCTCGAGCAGCAACAGCTCGCCGATCCGCTGCAGCAGGTCGGCGCGGTCGGGCTCGGCCATCCACTGGTGCAGCCGCTCCTCCAGCCGGTCGCGCGCCTCGTGCGGGTCGCCGAGCTCCACCGACCAGGTGAGCGCCGACCGCTCGAGCGCCGCCGCCCGCAGGTGGGGCAGCGGGTTCAGCTGCGCGATCCGGTCGTACAACAGGGCCGCGTCGTACGGGCGCCCGTGGCCGAGCCACACGTCGGCCCGCCACAGCGCGACCGGCGACGCCGGGGAGGTCCACAGGAACAGCGCGAAGCCGAGCGTGAGCGCCGACCACCCGAGCACCCGCGACACCATCGACGGCGCGAGCAGCTTCACCACCTGTAGCGATCCGCGGCGCACCATCGATGGATCGTACCTCAAGCGGACCGGCGCGCCACCACGCGGCGCACCGTGTACACCTGCACGTGACGCGGCCCGTGGATCCGCAGCCACGGGATGCCGTCCTCGTCGTCGGTCACCCGCAGCCCGGCGTCCTCGAGCACGTCGATCAGGGCTTCGTCGGTGCCGCGGATCCCGAGCGCCGGGTCGGGGGTGCAGCACACCAGGCGCCCGCCCGGCCGCAGCGCGGCCACCAGCTCGTCGACCACCCCGGGCGGGTCGTCGACCAGGTCGAGCAGGTTCGCCGCCACCACCGTCCCGAACGCGCCGCGGGTGACCGGCAGCGCGTGTGCGTCCCCCACGACCCCGACCGCGTCGGTGCCGGCGGTGGCCCGCAGCACCGCGCGCAGCGACAGGTCGACCACCACCAGCGGCCGCGGCACGATCCGCCGGGTCAGCGTGCCCGCGCCGCACCCGACCTCGAGCACCGGGCCGTCGGTCACGTCGGCGGCGAGGCGCTCGGACAGCGAGCGGCCCCCGAGGAGCGCGCGCAGCGCTGCCTCCGCCTCGCCCGGGACCCAGTCGACCGCGGTCGGCTCCTCGTCCTCGACGAAGTCGTCCGCCACCTCGACCCGCCCGACCCCGCGCACCGCGTGGGTGAACGCGTCGAGCCGGCGCACGGTCTCGGGGTCGGCGCGGCCCGCCTCGGCCAGCGCCGCCAGCACGTGCTCCCGCCGCGCGGCGAGCCACCGCGCCGGGTCGGGCACCACCACCGGCACCCCGCCCAGCACCGGCCACACCCCCGCGTCGTTGCGCAGCAGGTCGAGGTCGCGCCGCAGGGGCGCGCGGTCGTACGGATCGGCGAGGAGGTCCATCACCCCATGGTACCACTGGGCGCAGGAGGCCCGATGGGTGAGCGCGTGGTCCTGGTCGACGGCACGGGGCTGCTGTTCCGCGCGTGGCACGCGATCCCGGCGAACCTGAAGACCACCGCCGGGCTGCCCACCAACGCGCTGTACGGGTTCGCCCAGATGTTCCGCAAGGTGCTCACCGGGCGGCGCCCCGCGTTCGGCGCGGTGGTGTTCGACGCGGGCGGCCGCACGTTCCGCTCCGAGCTGTCGCCGGCGTACAAGGCGCACCGCCCGCCGATGCCCGACGGGCTCGTGCCGCAGCTGCCGTACGTCGACAAGCTCGTGGCGGCGCACCACTTCCCGATCGTCCGCGCGCCGGGGGTCGAGGCGGACGACGCGATCGCGACCCTGTGCGCCCAGGCGCTCGCGCTCGGGCACGAGGTGTACGTGGTGTCGGGCGACAAGGACCTGGCGCAGCTCGTCGGCGAGCGGGTGCGGATGCTCGACACGACCAAGGAGGTCCTGTACGACGCCGACACCGTGTTCCGGAAGTGGGGTGTCCGCCCGTCGCAGATCCCGGACCTGCTCGGGCTCGCCGGCGACGCGGTGGACGGGATCCCGGGAGTGGAGGGGATCGGCGAGAAGACCGCGGCGAAGCTGCTCAACCAGTACGGCAGCCTCGATGGCATCTTCGCTCACGTCGACGAGCAGACCCCGAAGTTGAGGGGCTCGCTGATCGAGCACGAGCAACGCGCGCGCCACAACTTCGAGATGATGACCCTGCGCCGTGATG
>JBEBJC010000320.1:0-8516 GCA_040080105.1 Myxococcota bacterium | reverse complement strand
CCTGGGCCCAGGTGGGGGTGGCCAGGGCTGTTACGAGCATGGTCTCCTCGCGGAAGCCGCGAAAGATAGCGGGTGCGGGCTCACACGTCCACCGTGGCCCGCTACCGGACCCGCTCGATCAGGTGGAACCCGTACGGGGTCTCGACCACCGCGCTGCGTTGGCCGGGCTGGAGCGCGAACGCCGCGTCCTCGAACGCCGGCACCAGCTGGCCCGGCGCGATCACCCCGAGGTCACCCCCCGCGCCGGCGGTCGCGTCGTCCGAGTACTTCGCCGCCACCGCCGCGAAGTCGGCTCCCCCCGCGAGCTCGGCCGCAGCGGCCTCGATCCGGGCCCGCGCCTGGTCCCGGGTGCGGGTGGCGCCGCTCCGCCACGCGCCGGCCCAGGTCACGACCACGTGGCGCGCGACGATCTCGATCACCGCGTCACGGCGGGCCACGTGCCACCCGAACGCGGTGTGGAACGGGCGGGTGATCTGGCCCACCGAGATCGCGGCCACCGCGCTCTCGAACTCGGGCACCATCGTGCCGGTGCGCCAGGTGCCGAGCGCGCCGCCGCGGGCGGCCTCGGTCCCGTCCGACGACCCGCGGGCCAGGGCCTCGAACGACGCGCCCGCCTCCAGCTGCCGCCACAGGTCCTCGATCTTCGCGTGGGCCTCGGCCTCGGTGCGGGTGAGTCCGGCGGGCGCCCCGGCGGCTCCCGTGTGGCTCACCAGGATCTCCGACCCCGCGTACTTCTCCTCGGTGGGGACGGCGAGCGCGGCGATCGGCATCGTGGACGGGCTCGAGCCCGCGGCGTCGGCCGCCTCCGAACCGTCGCCACAGGCCATCGAGACCAGCCACACCCCGGTGATCCGAATCCAGCGCACGTGCCGCTCCGGGCCCCGGTATAGCATCCGACGATGCTCGGGTGGGTGATCTCGGTGGCGGCGGCCGATCCGCCGGTCTCGGCGTGGCTCGACGCGGTGGTCGCGATCCACCAGGGCTCGACCGCGTGCGCCGGGGTGTACCTGGGCGGGCGGGTGGCGACCGCGTACCACTGCGTCGCCGCCGGGGGCCGCCCGCAGGTCGTGACCCGCGACGGGCAGCGGGTGGTGGGCCGGGTCACCGCGACCGACCCGGGCCTCGACCTCGCGCTGATCGACGTGGAGCTGGCGGCGCCGGCGCTGCCGCTCGGGCAGGTGCCGCCGATCGGCGCCGAGGTGTGGGCGCTGGGGCACCCGCTGGGCGACGACCCCCCGACGGGGCTGTTCGAAGGCACCCTCCGGTGGTCGGCCTCCGCCGGGATCGTGGGCGCCGTCGGCGACCACACCCTGCAGGTGACGGCGCCGGTGAACCCCGGGAACTCGGGCGGGCCGCTGGTGGACGCGGACGGTTCGGTGGTGGGGATCGTCAGCCGGCGGCTCCCCGGAGACGGGCTCGGGTTCGCGATCCGACCCGACGCGCTGGCGAGCCTCGCCGAGGAGCCGCGCGCGCGCCTCGGGCCGGTGGGCGGCACGGTCGCCGGGCGGGTGGTGGTGCACGCGGGCACCGGCGTCGACACGTTGGTCTCGGCCGGGGCGAGGGTCGAGGCATCGGTCCGCGATCGGTGGCTCGTGTTCGTCGGGGCCGCGGCGCCGTTCGGGCCGCGGTGGGCGGCGGTGCGGTTCGGGTCGGCGTCGGCGGTGTTGGCGGAGGCGGCGACCGGCCCGCGGCTCCGGCTCGGGCGGGGCCCGTGGACCGCCCGGCTCGACGCGTTCGCCGGGGTGGCGTGGGTGAACCGGTGGACGGTGGAGGCGGACGACCCCCTCGATCCGCGGTCGACGTCGGCGCCGACGTGGCAGCTCGGCGGCGCGGTGCACCTCCGATCGCTCGGGTTCGAGATCTCGGAGTCGCCGGACCAGGGGGTCGGGCGCGCGTCGATCGTGTTCGGCTGGCCCGGCGTCGTGCGGGTGTTCTGAGCTGCGGGCCCCACCCTCCGAACCGGATCGTTCGTTGTTCGGTGACGGTGACGCGCCGGATCGGGTAGTGTGCTGCGTCTCGGGAGGGAGGTTGCGCGCCGTGCCGATGCTGCTGCTGGCGGTCACCTGGGCCACGAACGCGCACGCCGCGTGTGCCGAGGCGTACTCGATCGACGCTCTGGTGGGCGACATGGAGGCGGTCGAGACCTTCCTGCGCAACGCCGACGACGAGAACGCGGGAGTGGCCGCGCACAAGCTGGTCGAGGGCCTGCCGTGTATGGGGGAGCTGCTTCCGCGTCCGCTGGTCGGCCGCACCCTGCGGGCGGTGGGCGGGGGCCTGGTGGCGTCGGGGGATCGCGAGGTCGGGGCCGGCTGGCTCAGGACGGCGGCCGAGATCGAGCAGGTGTTCGACTACGGCCTCGAGGACCTCCCCGAGGTGCACCCGGTGCGCGAGGTGTACGCCGACGTGAAGGGCGCGTCGGGGGGCGAGGCAGTGGCCGTGCCCGACGCCGGCCTGGTGACCGCCACGGTGTACCTCGACGGACGGAAGTTGATCGAGCCGGCCGCGCGGCTCGAGCGGTGGCACGTGCTGCAGATCGACGACGGGGCCAAGGTCCGGAGCTGGGTGATCGAGGGCAACACCTTCCCGGTCGACGCGCTCGTGTCGACCGCGCCGGTCGCGTCGGGCAAGAAGCCGAAGCCGACCAAGCCCGAGCCGGTGGCGGCCGCTCCGGTCCCGAAGCCCACGAAGGTGGTGGAGCCGTCCCCCGAGCCGGCGCTCGAGCCGAAGCCGAAGCCGAAGCCGGTGGCGCTGTCCAACGGGCCGGTGACGATCGAGCGCGACCGTCCGTGGGAGAAGACGCCGCTGATGATCGGTGGCGGCGCGGTGGTCGCGGCGTCGGGCGCCCTGTGGTTCCTCGCGGATCGGACGTTGTCCGAGTTCAAGGACGTGAACGACGACGACGCCCTCGACGACCTGTACTCGCGCACGAACCGGATGGTGCTGGCCGCGTCGGTGGTCGCCGGGGTGGGGGTCGGCACGTTGACCTGGGGCGTGATCCTCGACGGATCGACCGGGGTGCCCGCGGTCCGGTTCCGGTTCTGAGCACGCTCGACGCGAGGGCTTGGTACTCGCTCGGGGTGCTGTTCTACCTTCCCGTGGTGTTCGGGTCGCTGCTGTTCCTGATCTGGTCCGGCGGTGAGTACGCGCTGATCGTGCGCACGGTGGGCGAGCACCCCGGTCGGGACGTTGGCGTCGGGCTCGCGCTCGGGCTGGCGCTGGTGGTGGCGTCGCGCGGGCTCGCGCGGCTCGGTCCCGGCCGCGCGATGGCCGACGCGCTGTCGAGGGTGGTGTTCACCCCGTCGTGGGCGGCGTGCGCCGCGCTCGCGCTCACCTCGGCCACCGGGGAGGAGCTGTTGTTCCGCGGCGTGCTCCAGCCGACGCTCGGGGTGTGGGTCGCGACGGCGCTGTTCGCGCTCGCCCACCCGCCGTTCGAGCGGGCGATGTGGCCGTGGCCGCTGCTCGCCGCGGGGGTCGGCGCGATGTTCGCCGCCCTGTACGAGTGGTCCGGGGCGGTGCTCGCGTCGGTCGTGGCCCACACGGTGCTGAACGGGCTGAACCTGTGGTGGCTCGGCCGCCGTCAGCGCCGCCACCGCGAGGGGTTGCGCCAGGTGGTCTCGGGGTGACCGGCGGCCACCGCGGCGGTCCGGGCCATCACGAACAGCAGGTCGGACAGCCGATTCAGGTAGCGCATCGGGCCGTCGATCAGCTCCGGCTGCTCCTCGAGCACCGGGAGCACCCGACGCTCCGCCCGGCGGCACACGGTGCGGGCCTGGTGCAGCAGCGCACCCGCCGGCCCCCCGCCCGGGAGCACGAACTCGGTCAGGGGGGGCAGCGCCTCGTTCAGCGCGTCGATCCACCCTTCGAGCCGCGTCACGTCGGCGTCTCCCACCCGATACATCGTGTCCCACCGCGACGCGGCGGGGGTCGCGAGGTCGGTGCCCACGTTGAACAGGTCGTCCTGGATCTCGCCCGTGATCTCGTCCAGCTGGCGGCGGCGATCCTCGTCCAGCCCGACCCAGCCGAGGGCGCGCACCACGCCGAGCACGGCGTTCAACTCGTCGACCGTGCCGTACGCCTCGATCCGCGGGTCGTCCTTCCGGCGGACCTCCCCGCCCACCAGCTGGCTGCTCCCGCGATCGCCGGTGCGGGTGTAGACCCTCGTGATCCGCATCGTTAGGCTCCCGGCCCTTTCCGGACCCGTGTCTCCTCGTTACCCTGCGGGTCCGCGCATCGTCCAACCCCGAGGCTGACTCCGTGAATCGACGCGTCCCCGTCCAGCCCCTCCGTGGCTCCGACCTGACCTTGCTCGAGGTCACGCTGCCCGACATGTTGCGCCGCCCGCTCGGCCAGATCGCCGTGGTGAACGTGATGGATCTGGTGGAGCTCGCGCGAACCGAAGGCCGCCCGAAGGCGGTCGATCGGAGCCTGCAAGCGTTCGTGGACGGCCTGCAGCGGCAGGTCGCCGACATCCCGATCGGTCGCTCGTGGGAGCAGTTCCTCGAGGACCTCGGGGAGCTGACCGGCCGGCAGGTGCCGCTCCGGTTCCGCGCGATCCTGAAGGAGGAGGGCAGCCCCCTCGATCGGGCCCCGCAGAAGGTCACCGCGCTGCTCGAGCGGTGGGAGGCCGAGGAGCCCGAGCCGTTCCCGGTCGGCGCGAAGGCGACCCGGATCCAGCGGGCGGAGATGGCTCAGCCGCGCGGCCCGTCGCCCGAGCCGTCCTCGGCGCCCCGCGCCCGGGGCGAGAAGGCCGAGCGCAGCCCGCGCGCCCCGAAGGCGCCGGCGGCCCCCCGCGCGCCGAAGCCCGTGGCCGACGTGGAGCGGCGGGACTTCGTGATCGAGCAGGCGATCGAGCGGTTGGCCCGGTCGTCCGACAAGGGCCTGGCCGAGACGGTGCTGGTGGCGGGGATCCGCCACGCTGCGCGCGAGCAGTACTCCGACATGACCCCGCTCGAGATCGTCACGGTGCTGCGTCAGCTGAAGGACGTGAACCGCGTGCGGTACAGCGCAGGTCGGTGGGCGATCGTCACCCGGTTCTGACGCTGTGGGGTGCGCGATAGGGGCGGGGGGACTCGAACCCCCACGGCTACTAACCACCCGATTTTGAGTCGAGCGCGTCTACCAATTCCGCCACGCCCCCGTGGCACCGACGGCATAACCAGGCGCTGGCGATCGTCACAGGTTCCCTGAAGTCCCGTGGCGCACCACCGCGAAGACCTCGCGCAGCGCGAGGCGGACCCGCGGGCCGCGCGGGCCGATCGCCCCCACCACGTCGACCCGGGCGAAGTGGCGCGCGAACATCCGCCGGCACCGGAACGCGTGCGCGGCGTCGCTCACCACCAGCACGTCGCCCTGCACCAGGCGCGCGGCGAACGCGGCGTTCTCTCGCGTGGTCCTGGACTCCTCCTCGAGCGAGACCTGGGCAGGAGGGACCCCGCGCCCGACGCAGATCTCGGCGGCAGCCCAGGCCTCCGACACCGGGGTGGCCGGGTGGCGCCCGCCGGTGGTGACGATCCGGTCGGAGAACCCGCGGTGGAACAGCTCGGCCGCGAGCTCGGCCCGCCGGAGCAGGGCGGGGCTGGCGGTCCCGTCGGCGAACACGCGGCACCCCGCGACCACCACCGCGTCGTACCGCCGATCAGGAGGCTCCTGTCGGCCGTAGGCGTCGAGCGCAGCCGCCGCGCCGGCCCACGCGCCGGCGGCCAACGGCGGCCCGAGCCACAGCCACTCGATCATCGGTCCCACCCGAGGGCGTCGAGCGCCGCGTGGGTGGCGGGGGCCGCCGCGCGATCGACGGTCGCGCGCCACCGGCGCAGGTCGTCCACCGTGTCCACGTCGAACCACCGCGGGCCCCACCCCGCGGACAACCCGGCCCGGACCAGCGCGTCGTGGGCGTCGGCGGCGGTGGTCGGCGCGCTCCACCGCACACCGTCGAGCAGCGCCGGGGGGCACCGCGACAACCCGAGCGCCCAGAACCCTCCGTCGTCGGTCGGCCCCAGCACGGCCTCCTCCGGGGCCGCGCCGATCGCCGCCAGGTGGGCGGGGTCCCACCCGGGCGCGTCCGCCCCGAGCGCCACCGCGCGATCGTGGCGCTCGAGCGCACGCCGGAGCGCCCGCTCGAGCCGCGCCCCGAGGTCGCCCGGACCCTGATCCCACCGCGGCACCGCGACCCCGTGATCGACGCCTGGCTCGGGCGTGGACAACACCACCGCCCACCCGGTGTGGGCCAGCGCGGCCACCGTGTCGGCCAACAGCGCCGCCGCGAGCCGTGCCGCGGTGTCCGGCCCCACGTCGGCGGCGAGGCGGGTCTTGGCGGTGCCCGGCCGGGGCGGCTTCGCGAACACCACGGCGACGGTCGACATCGAGGTCAGATTATCCCACGCCGGTTGGCGTGCCCGGTACCGGCGGGGTACCCGGCGGCATGGCGGATCTCTCGTCGGACCAGGGGGTGGTCGCGGCGATCCTCGCAGGGGATCGCGCCGCGTTCGCAGGCCTGGTCGATCGGCACCACCCCACGATGGTGCGGGTGGCCGGCACCATCACCGGATCGGCCTCGATCGCCGAAGAGGTGGCGCAGGAGACCTGGCTGGCCGTGCTCGAGGGCCTCGCCCGGTTCGAGGGGCGGTCGTCGCTGCGCACCTGGTTGTTCCGAATCCTGGTGAACCGCGCCCGGACCCGCGCCCAGCGCGAGTCGCGCAACGTCACGTTCGGCTCGTTCGAGGACGAGGACGGCCCGGTCGACGCCGATCGGTTCGACGAGCGAGGCTACTGGCGCGCCCCGCCCGAGCGGTGGGCGATCACGCCCGAGTCGGTGGTGGCCGATCGTCAGCTGGTGGACCAGGTGGAGCGCGCGATCGCGCAGCTGCCCGAGCGCCAGCGCACCGTGTTGGTGATGCGTGACGTGAACGGGTGGTCGAGCGAAGAGGTGCGTAACGTCCTCGACCTCAGCGAGACGAACCAACGGGTGCTGTTGCATCGAGCCCGGGCGAAGGTCCGTTCGGCGCTCGAGCCTCACCTCGCGAGCCGCCGATGAACGAAGCCCACGACCACGCCGTCTGCAGAGAGGTCCACGACCACGCGAGCGCGTTCGTGGAAGGTGTGGCGATCGGGCCGGAGCTCGAGCGGGTCCGCGCGCACCTCGAGATGTGCCCGCCGTGCATGGAGTACGTGCGCCAGATCGGCCTCACCGTCGAGGTTCTGCACGAGCTGGCCGGGGTCGAGGGGCGGGCCGCCCGCGTAGCGGTGCTCGACCTGTACGACCGGTGGCGGACCGGGGCGTGATCCCGTTCCTCCCGAGCCAGACCGCGGAGGTGGTCTGCTGGATGCGCGCCGCCGAGCATCGCCGAGCGCCCGCGGTTCGGATCGTGGACGACCCGTACGCTGCGGCGTTCCTGTCGCTGCCGTACCGAGCCTCGCTGCGGGTCTCGGGGCTCGTGCCGGCGCCGGCGTGGGACGTGCTCGGCCTGTCCACCTACGTGACCACCCGGCACAGGTACATCGACGACGCGGTGCTCGCGGCGGGTCCGATCGACCAGGTGGTCCTGCTCGGGGCGGGGTACGACGCCCGGCTGTACCGCCTGCCGCTGGCGAGCGCGCGCCGGTTCGAGGTCGACCACCCGTCCACCGGGGCGCGCAAGGCCGCGCGGGTCGCCGCCCACCCCACGTTGCCCCCAGTCGCGGTGGTGCGGGTGCCGGTGGACTTCGCCACCGAGTCGTTGCGGGAGCGCTTGCTCGCGTGTGGCTTCGAACCCGGGCGGCGGACCTGCTGGGTGTGGGAGGGGGTGTCGATGTACCTCGACCGCGCCGCGGTGGTGGCCACGACGTCCACCCTGCGCGACCTGTCGGGACCGGGCAGCCGGCTCGCGATGGACTGGCTCGGGTCGCCCACCGGATCGGACGCCGGCGCGGCGGTCCACCGGGTGTTGCCGTCGGTGCTCGGGTGGGTGGGTGAGCCGGTCACGCTGGCCGTGTCCCCCGACGAGTCGCGCGCGCTGCTCGCCGAGTGTGGGTTCCGGGTGATCGACCTGGCCGAGGCGGGCTCGCTCGAGCAGCGGTACGTCCGGGACGGCCGCCGCGCCTACCCGCACATGTACGCGCTCACCGCGGAGCTGGCCGGGTGAACGAAGGGCCGAGCAGGGCCCAGGTGGCGTCCGGCGCGTCGACGTGCAGCCAGTGGCCAGCGTCCGGGATCAGGTGGGCGCACACCGGCGGCCGCGTGGCTTCGAGGCGGTCGCGCTCCGCCGGGGTCCACCGATCCGAGCGGCCGGCGCGCACCAGGTGAACCTCGGTCCGGGCCGCGTCGACGACCGGCCACCGGTCGGCGCGGAGGTACGACCCGAGGAGCTGCTCGACGCCGTCGAGGTCCCACAAGAACCGCCAGCCGGAGTCGTCCGAGGTGGCGGAGGAGGCGAGCCACGCCACGATCGGCTCGGGTACGCCGGCCGCCCGGAGCGGGGCGCGGAGATGCTCGCGGGTCGGGGCGGGGACCGGGATCGCGCGCAGCACCCGGAGGATCGACA
>JBEBJC010000319.1:0-8527 GCA_040080105.1 Myxococcota bacterium | reverse complement strand
ATCGCGCGCTCGACGCGGACCCGGGCGCCGTCGACCGCGCGATCGACGCGGTGCGGGCGGACGCCCTCGCCACCTTGATCTACACCTCGGGCACCACCGGGCCTCCGAAGGGGGTGATGCTCACCCACGACAGCTGGGCGTTCCAGGCCGAGGCGGCCCGCACCACGCTCGCGTCGGGCATCGGGGCGGGCGAGCTCGTGTACCTGTTCCTGCCGCTCGCCCACTCGTTCGGGATGGCGTGTGCGATCGGGGCCGCCCACCTCGGGGTCCCGCTCGCGGTGGAGGCCGACCTCGACGCGATCGTCGCTGGGCTGGTCGCCACCCGGCCCACCACCGTGCCGGCGGTGCCCCGGGTGTTCGAGAAGATCCACCACCGGATCGAGGCGCGGGCCAAGGCCGCCGGGCCCCGCAGGTACGCGGTGTTCCGGTGGGCCAGCGCGATCGGCGACGAGGTGGTGCGGATCGAGCAGGCGGGCGGCCGGGTCGGGCCGTGGCTGCGGGCGCGGCACCAGATCGCCGACCGGCTGGTGTTCGCGCGCCTCCGGGCCGCGCTCGGCGGGCGGGTCCGGGTGATGGCGTCGGGTGGGGCTCCGCTGGCCGAGCCGATCGCGCGGTTCTTCGCCGCCGCCGGGATCACCGTGGTCGAGGGGTACGGGCTGACCGAGACCAGCGCCGCAGCGGTCGCGAACCGGCCCGACGACCACCGGTTCGGGACCGTCGGCCGCCCGGTGGTCGGGTGTGAGCTGCAGCTCGCGCCCGACGGCGAGGTGCTGCTGCGCGGCCGGAACGTGATGGCCGGGTACTGGAACCGGCCGGAGGCCACGTCCGAGGTGCTCGGGCCCGACGGGTGGCTCCACACCGGCGACCTCGGCCGGCTCGACCCGAGCGGCCGGCTGGTGCTCACCGGGCGGAAGAAGGATCTGATCGTCACGTCGGGCGGGAAGAACGTCGCGCCGGCCGACGCCGAAGGGCGGATCAAGGGGGCGTGCCCGCTGGTGTCCGAGATCGTGACGATCGGGGATCGTCGCCCGTATTGTGTGGCGCTGGTGTGGCTCGACCTCGAGGTAGCGGCCGGCGTCGCCGCCGAGCTCGGGTGGGCGACGGCCGATCCGGCGGCCTTCGCAGTGGCCGAGCCGCTGCGCGATCTGGTGTGGGCCGAGGTCGAGAAGGTGAACCGGGGGTTGCCCCCGTACGCCACGGTGAAGCGGATCCACCTCGTCGCCGAGCCGCTGACCTCCGAGGGCGGGCTGCTCACGCCCAGCTTGAAGGTGAAGCGATCCGCGGTGGCGGAGCGGTACGCGGCCCTGCTCGAGCGATCCTATCGGGAGACTTGACTGCAGGTGACGTCGATCGGGGGGACCGGGGAATGACCCAGCGTCCACCCCCCGGGAGTGTCATGCGGAACGCCCTGTTCACCGTCTCGATTGCCCTCTCCGTCGCGTGCAACGGCTCGGCCGTGTCGGAGTACGCCGGCGCCAACCTCGAGCGCGCGGTCGTCTCGCCCGACGAGGAGCTCGAGCGGGACCAGCGGTACGACTGGGTCGGTGAGGTGGCGGTGAACGGCTCGGGCGCCGACTGGACCCTCGCGGTGGACGGGGTGAACGTCGCGGTGCACAGCCCGGCGCACAGCGAGCTGTCGGGCCTCGACGGGCTCGAGCTGGTGGTGTCGGTCGCGCCCGAGGCGGTGTCGAACGAGCTGTCGCTCGCGGTCACCACGATGGAGGGTGACCTGTACTACCTGCTCGAGCCGGTGACCCCGGGCGCGATGACCGAGGAGACCTTCGGGCTCGGGTTGGTCGCCCCGGCCTCCGCTCTCGGTGAGGTGTCCGAAGGCGGGTGGGACCTGTCGCTCACCAGCGCGTGGTTCCGCACCGACGCCGGCGACGTCGAGCTGCTCCCGGGCGAGCCGCAGGAGGTCTCGGTGTACGGCGTGACGTACCGGGCCACCCTGATCGCGGCGTTCACCGCCGATCTGGTCACTTCGCAGGTGGTCTCCTGCTCGGGGGCCTCCGAGCGGCTCGCGTTCGAGCTGGTGCGGGTCGACCCGGGGACCGCCGACCTCGGAGCGCTGCGGCGCGCCGAGGGGGTGGATCTCCCGACCTCGACTTGCGCCGCTGCGCCTTGATCTGACGATTCGCGCCGACGCTCCGGGACGGACCACTCGCGTCCGAGGGGGGAACGCGTTTCGGGGGCATCGCCCGGAGCGTCGGCCGACATCGTGCTCGCGGCGCGGATCGAGGAATCTCCTGCTCGGTCTTTACGAACGATGGGTGCGACCGATGGTATGAAGGGGTTCGTCCCCACAGGAGGTCCGATGTTGCCGACCCTCGTGGCCGTCGCTCACGCCGGCGTCGATTGCTCGTTCGAAGAGGCCGACTACTACACGCTGCGTGACCGCCTGCGGGAGATGGCGCAGGTGGAGGGCCGCACCGTGGCGGTGGCGGCCGCAGGACCGCGGTGCCAGTCCGCGATCGACGCGGTGGTGTCGAACGATCCGTTCCTCCGCGTGGCGCGGGTGAGCGGACCCACCCCGGATCATCCGTGTGTCGCGGTGGTCGCGCCGAGCCCCGCTGGGTGGGATCTCGAGCTCGAGGGGACCTGTCGGTCGGACCCCGACACCCGTGAGGTCGCGACCGCGGTGGGGAACAGCGCGCAGACCGCGCAGCTCCGCTCGGTGAAGACCCGCCGCGACCACATGGTCAGCATCGGCGCGTGGCTGCCGTACGGGGTCACCGGCCGGTGGAACCAGGACGTGGGCAAGGGGTTCTCGGTGCTCGCCGACTTCGGTTGGCATCCGCCGCGGCTGTGGTCCGACCCGTTCGACCTGCCGCAGGGCACGGGCCCCGCGAACCGCACCACCTCGTCGATGCGGGCGATGCTCGGGGTCGACCTGACCCAGGACGGCCTCGTCGGCACGTACTTCGGCGTGCGGAGCGGGGTCGAGGGATCGACCCCGGCCGAGGGTGGCCCCACGCCCCAGCTCGGGCTGGTGTCGTTCGTGGGCGGTCACAAGTGGTCGTGGGACAACCACAGCGCGCTCCAGCTCGGGGGCGGCGTGTTGGCGGAGATGCCGCTCGGCCACGGCCCGCTGCCGACGATCCTGTCGCCGGTGGCGGAGCTGCGGCTCGGGTTCACGAACCGGTAGGTGCAAGCGCCCGCGGTGTCACACTGAGGATTGTCGGTCCTCGGACTCCGTCGTGCGGAATTGCCCCTCACCCCGACCCTCTCCCCAGCGGGGGAGAGGGGGAACGAACCTCAGTGTCCAGGCGCGTGCTCCGCCGGGGCATCCCCCGGCTCGTGCTCTGCCGGCGCGTGCTCTGCCGGATCGTGCACCTCCGGCGCGTCGTCGGCCGGGGCCCCCGGGTCGGTCGCGACCCGACGGGTGAGCTGCACCTCGCCCAACGCGTGGCCGTCGGGGTCGATAATCACGTCGACCGCGTTCTTGTCGTCGACCCAGGTGATCTTGTGGGTCTCGAGCCCGTTGTTCATCCCCGGGTCGAACCTCACCACGGTGGAGGTGTCGGTCACCTCGACCTGCTCGTACGGGACCGGGCCGAACGTCTCTTGTTCGCCGAACGACACCGTGACCTGCTTCTGGTCGAACGACACGGTGCTCTTGCGCAACAGGCGCAGCTCCCGCCGCACACCTTCGGTTTCGGCCTCCGGCTTGCCGACCCACCGGTCGAACAGCTTCTGCTCGTCCGGGGTGAGGGTGCCGAGCCGCTGGACCTTCTGCGGCTTGTCCGACAGCGCAGCGTCGATGATCTTCAGCTCGCGCGCCCGCTCCTCACTCGGCCCCATCCGCCAGGTGCCGAGGTGACGGGTCGCCGGGTCGACCACCACCTCGACCGGCTCCGGCGGCGGCGCGGGCAGCAGCGGCAGGTCGGCGCTGGTGCACGCGAGGATGGGGAGGATCAAGGACAGGGCGAGCAGGGCGCGGGTCATGCGGACACTCCCGGTCGCCATCTACCGCGTTGGCGGAACTAGGACGAGGCGGACGTGTAGGACGCGAGCGCGGTGGTCCACGCGACGCGGCTGCCGACCACGAAACCCGCCGCCACCAGCACCGCCGCGCCGACGAGCCCCGCGGTCCAGTCTCCGCGCAGCGCCACCACCGGCAGCGTGGTCAGCAGGCCCACCGGGACCACCACCACCAACCCGAACCGGACCCACCGGGTGAACACGTCGAGCGGGAACCGCCCGGCGTCGGTCGCCGCCCACAGCAGGAACCGGAGGTTGTCGACCCGCACGAGCCAGAAGCTCGTGCAGATCGCGAGCACCCACAGGCCGTACATCGCGCCGCACCCGGCCATCAGCAGCACGCCGGCCACCACCACGTCGAGCGGGGCCGGATCGATCGACGGCAACGCCCACGCGAGCAGCGCCGCTGCCACCGCCACGTCCCACAGGCGGCCGGGCGCGATCCGGCGCACGCTCGCGAGCAGCTGCGCGTCGGCCGGCTTGAGCAACATCAGGTCGAGGTTCCCGTTGCGGATCGCCTCCACGATCTCGCCGAGGTTCGGCTCGATCAGCCCCGCGATCAGCCCCTGCATCAGGAAGAACAGGCCCGCGACCAGGGTGACCTGCGGCTCGGTCCACCCGACGATCTGGTCGCGCTGCGCGAACACGAGCCACAGCGGCGCGAGGGTGGCGACCGCGCGCACGAGCCCGGTCACCCCGTCGAGCACGAAGTCGGTGCGGTACTGGAGCGCGGTCGCGAGCGAGGTGCGGACCAGCGCCCCGGCGACCCTCGCCGCCCGCAGCGGCCCGCGCGACATCCGCGCGCGCGGCTCAAGCACCGTACGCTCCGTACCGCACCACCCCGCGCGCCCACGACCACCGCACCGCCAGGAACAGCCCGACCACCCACAGCAGCTGGAGCCCCACCTCGGGCAGCGCCTCGACCGGGTCGACGAACCCGCCCAGGATCTCGACCGGCAGCCCGAGCTGCCCGCGGAACGGCAACACGATCAGCAGCGGACGCACCGCCGCGGGGAACAGCGCGAGCGGCGCGAGGTACCCCGACAGCAGCGACCACGCCGAGAACCACACGCCGAACACCGCGTCGGACTTGTCGAACCAGAACGCGAGGATCGCGAACAGCGCCTGGATCCCGAAGTTCATGCACCACGCGAGCGCCATCGACACCACGAACAGCGCCGCCGACCCGATCGACGGCGTTCGCCACAGCTCGGGGCGCCACGCGATCAGCGCCAGCAGCATCGGCGCCATCACCACCACCCGCAGCGGCAGCGCGGCCAACATGTCGGTCGCGTACTGCACCAGCGGGTGCATCGGGCGGAGCAGCTTCGTCGACAACTTCCCGCTGCGGATCTCGTAGTTCAGCTCCCACACGAGCCACAGTGAGCCGATCTGACGCACGAGCAACGTGACCGCGAAGTACCGAGCGAACTCGACCTCGCCGAACCCTGCCACCGGGCCGCCGTCGGCCACCGCGGTCCACAACGCGAGCAGCACCAGCGGCAGCAGGGTGGACAAGATCCAGATCACCATCTCGGCCCGATACGCGACCGTACCGGCGAACCCGACCCGCATCAGGTCCGGAAGCGCGCGCAACACCGCCATCACGGGCTCACCTCCGGGCGCGCCTTGCGCGACTCGCCGAACGCGCGGGTCAGCACCTCCTCGAGCGGCGGGTCGGTCACGGTCACCTCCGCCGTCGGCAGCCGCCGCAGCACCTCCTGCAGCACGCCGTTCACCTCGCTCGGCGCCACGATGCGCGCGCTCGACCCGCCGTCGGGCGCGGCGAACCCGAGGCCGTCGAGCGCCCGCGCCAGGTCGGCCTCCGCCCGGACCGACAGCCGTCGCCCCGCCCCGAACCGCTGTTGCAGCGCGAGGATCGACCCGTCGAACCGCACCACGCCCTGGTCGATGAGCACGATCCGATCCGCGAGCGCGCTCACGTCGTTCATGTCGTGGCTGGTCAGCACGACCGTGGCGCCGTGCACCTCGTTCCACCCGCGCACGAACCGGCGGACCGCGACCTGGACCTCCACGTCGAGCCCGATGGTGGGCTCGTCCAAGAACAGCACCCGCGGGCGGTGCAGCAGCGCCGCCGCGAGCTCGCACCGCATCCGCTCGCCGAGTGACAACGTGCGCACCGGGCGGTTCAGGAACGGGGCGAGCTCGAGCATCGTCACGAGCTCGTCGACCGTGCGGGTCCACTCGGCGCGGTCGAGGTCGAACAGCGCGCGGTTCAGCAAGAACGTCTCGGTCGCGGGCAGGTCCCACAGCAGCTGCTGCTTCTGACCCATCACCAGCGTGATCGCGCGCAGGAAGTCGGGGTCGCGGTCCTGTGGTCGGTACCCCGCGACCCTGCACGTCCCGCTCGTGGGGTGCAGCAGCCCGGTGAGCATCTTCAACGTGGTGGTCTTGCCCGCCCCGTTGGGCCCGAGCAGGCCGATCCGCTCCCCCGACGAGACCGACAGGTCGACCCCGTCGACCGCCACGACCTCGCGGGTCCTGCGCGCGAACAGCGAGCGCACGGAACCCCACAGCCCGGCGTCCTTCTCGGGGACCCGGAACACCTTGCGCAACCCCGACACGTCGATCACTTTGTGGCCGTCCACGATAGGGGGAGGCTAACGTCGGAGCATCGGAGGAACGACATGGTGATGGGGCTTCTGTGTTTCGCCCAGCTGTCCGGATCGGCGCTCGCAGGCGCGGACACTGCGTGGTGGTCGGGCACGGGCGACACGGCGATCGTCACGCCCCCGGTCGAGACGGCCGACACCGGGACCGGCCCGACCGACCCCACCCCCCCCGGCGACTCGGGTGACTCTGGGGACTCCGGCGGGTCGGGCGGCGGCGAGGGCGACGCGGACACCGACGCGGACGCGGACAGCGACACCGACACCGACACCGACACCGACAAGGACTCCGGCGACACGGGCGACGATGACGTGAGCGACGCGTGTGGGTGTGACAGCTCCCCGGGCGGTGGGCTCGGCCTGCTGTTCGCGGCGGCCGCGATCCCCGTTGTGCGGCGGATCCGCAGAACGCGCGCCTGAGACGCGCTTTCGTCGGGTTTTTTTCGAAACGCTGCAACCAGGACTGGGCGTTTTCTTGGGCAGCGGCTAAGCTCGGTACGACCTTAGGGAGGAGATCGAATGCGCACCCCGTTGGCTGCACTGTTGTTGCTCGTCGCCGCGCCCGCCTTTGCAGGCGCTGGCGGTTCGTACACCACCTGGACCGGTGGCTCGTACGGCACTTGGACCGGCGGCTCGTACATCACCTGGACCGGTGGCTCGTACACCACCTGGACCGGTGGCTCGTACACCACCACTGACACCGACACCGACACCGACGCCGACGCCGATTCGGACGCCGATGCCGACGTGGACACCGACGCTGACGCCGACGTGGACACCGCGGACACCGGCGGCGGCAAGCCGGTCGACTGCGCCTGCTCGTCCACGAGCGGTGGCGTTGGCGGCGCGGCCGGCCTCGTGCTGGCCCTCGGCGTGATCGCCCGCCGTCGGCGGAGCTGAGCCTCCGGCGGGGTGACCCGCCGGCACTTCGGTGAACCTTCGGGATCACCCCTCGACGCCCCGGCCTCCGCGCCGGGGCGTCGTCGTTTCGGCCTCCGTCGGGCCTCGCCCGCGCTGGCCCGCTCCTCCCGCCGCGGATTTCCCTCCTCGCGGCCGGCCCCCTCGACTACATCCGCCGCCCCCGGGACGTTCCGGGCGTGTGGGGAGGTAGTGATGATGATGGGAGCATGGGCGGCGGCCGCGTTCGGCGGGGCCGTGGTGATCGACGAGGTGGTGCCCGACGCCGAGGGCACCGACGAAGGGTACGAGTGGATCGAGCTGGTGAACACCAGCGAGCGCCCGGTCGACCTCGCCGGGTGGTCGATCGAGGCGGCCACGTCCACGATCGAGGCCAGGCACGTGTTCGACCCGGTCGTGCTGCGGCCCGGGGAGCGGCTGGTGGTCGGTGAGGCGCTGGTGCCGGAGGCGCAGGTGGTCGCGGTGCTCGCGCTCGGCAACGCTGGGTCGAACGCCGACCTCGTACGCCTGGTCGACGCGGAGGGAGCGGTGGTCGACACCGTGGTGTACGGCGCTCCGAACACCGACGGGTGGCTCGACGACCGCGGCGCCACCGCCGCGGGCGCCCCCACGCCCACCTCGGGTTGGTCGCTCGCGCGGGCGGCCGGGGCGGTCGACACCGACGACGCCAGCGTCGACTTCGCGGTGGTGCTGCCCACGCCCGGCGCGCCGACCGCCGAGCCTCCGCCGCCGTGTGAGCCAGGACCCGCGCCCGCCGTGCGGGTGAACGAGGTGTTCACCGATCCGGTGGGCGACGACGCGGGGTTCGAGTGGGTCGAGCTGTACAACCCGGGCCCGGAGCCCGCGTCGCTCGCCGGGCTGTCGCTGTGGTTCGAGACCCGCGCCGACGCGCGTGAGGTGTGGGCGTTCCCCGAGGGCGCCGAGCTCGTGGCCGGCGGGTTCGCGGTGGTCGGCGGGGACCGGGTCGCCGAGGCGACGTGGACCGGCGGGTTCTCGAT
>JBEBJC010001435.1:0-1753 GCA_040080105.1 Myxococcota bacterium | reverse complement strand
GTGGTGGAGGTGACCGGCGCGCTGGCCGAGATCACCGCCACCCGCACGTTCCACCACCCCGGCCCCGACCCGATCGACGCCGAGCTGTGGTTCGCGGTCCCGCCAGCGGCGGCGGTCGACCGGGTGGTGGTCACGATCGGCGACCGGGTGATCACCTCCCGGGTCGAGGCGATCGAAGACGCTCGCCGGGTGTACCTCGCCGCGGCGAACGCCGGGCGGACCGCGACGCTGCTCGAGCTCGCCGACGACGACCTGGTGGTCCAGCACCTCGCGAACCTCCAGCCCGGCGACGACGTGACGGTCGAGCTCCACCTGGTGCAGACCGCCGCTCGGCGCGACGGCACGTGGGAGCTGGTGCTCCCGCTCACCGTGGCGCCGCGGCTGCAGGACCCCGCCGACCCGGGTCCGACCTACGTGGTGACCGGACCCGACGCCGACCCCCGGTCGGCCCCGGAGGTCGAGCGGGTGAACGCGCGGTTCGCGGTGCACGCAGGCCACTGGGTGAACTGGATCGACGCGCCTTCGCACCCCCACCGGTCCACCCTCGACGGGGCCGACGCGACGCTGGTGGTGGACCAGGCGCCGGCGAACCGCGACCTGGTGGTGCGGTGGTCGACCGCGACCCAGGACCCGAGCACCGCGGTGTGGGTGGCCGGGACCCACGCGGTGCTCCTGCTCGAGGCGCCCGCCCCGTGGGCCCGGTACAGCCGCCCCCCGCGCGACGTGGTGCTGCTGATCGACGCGAGCGACACGATGGTCGGCCGGTGGCCGGCGGTGGTCGAGGTGGTGCGCGCGGTGCTCACCGGGGTGCGCCCCGACGATCACCTCACGGTGCTGGTGTTCGCCGACTCGGTCCGCGGGCTCGCGCTGCGCGAGCTCGGCACCGTCGACGCGGTGCGGCGGGTCACCGACCGGCTGCACACCCTGCCGCTGGGCGGGGCCACGAACCTCCCGCTCGCGATGTCGTTCGCCGAGGCGCTGCCGATCCCCGACGGCGGCCCGCGCACGGTGGTGGTGGTGTCGGACGGCGGCGGCGAGCGGGTCTCCCCGCCGGGTCCCGGCGTGACCGTCCACACGATCGGGGTCGGCGCCGCCACCCACCGGGCCCTGCTCGACCGGCTCGCGCGCGACGGCGGCGGCCTGTCGGTGACCGTGACCCCGGAGGACGACCCGGGGCAGGTCGTCCAGCCGATCGTCGACGCGCTGCCGGGCCCGGTGCTCGACGGGGTCACCCTGTCGTGGGCGTCGACCGCGCCGCGGACGGTGCCGCCGCTGTACCCGGGGCAGGTGGTCACGGTGGCCGCCGAGGGGGTGACCTGCGGCAGGGTGGTGGTGGAGGGGTCGTACCTCGGCCACCCGTTCACCACGTTCGCGACGCCGCGGTGTGAGGAGCACAGCCGCGCGGTCGAGGTGACCTGGGCCCGCCTCGCGGTCGAGGCGCGCGCCGACCGTCCGGACGAGGCGCGGGCGGTGGCGCTGGAGTTCGGCATCGCGAGCCCGTACACGAGCTTCGTCGGGGTCGACGACGTGGTGCGCGGCTCCCCGGCCACCGGCTCGGACACGGTCGCGCTCGCCCCACCGGTCGACGTGGCCAGCCGACACGCGATCGTGCTCGGTGAGGAGACGCTGCAGAGGGTCCCGGGCGGAACCCGACCGGCGGCCGGCAACGCGTGGTTCGACCTCCTCCCGACCCGCCCGAGCGCGCTCGCCGCCGCGGCGGGGTGGACCGGCACCCGGCCCACGGTGACCGGGT
>JBEBJC010001434.1:0-1755 GCA_040080105.1 Myxococcota bacterium | reverse complement strand
GTGCAGCACCCCGCCGACCACGCCGCCCTCGACGCCGCCGGCCACGCCGCCCTCCTGAGCGTCGAGGTCGGCGTCTCGCTCGTACTGGTCCCACCTCGAGGGGGCATCGCCGGTGTCGGGAGAGAGCAGCTCCCCCTCGACCCCCTCGTCCTCGAAGTCGAGGGCGGTCGAGCCGTCGCGTACGTACCGGTTCTCGTTCGCCGAGGCCCCGAGCAAGCTGACCGCGTTCGCCGACGAGGCGGCCGCCTTCTGCTGACTCACCGCGCTCGACCCGGACAGCCCCTGCTCGACCCGCATGTTCAGGTACTCTTGGCGCTTGTCTTCCTCGTTCGACAACTTCGCGAGATCTTCGCCCAGGTCCAGCGCCTTGCGGTACGCCTGCTCTGCCTGCTCGTATTCACCGGCCTGGTAGGCCGCTTCCGCCTTGGCGACCTCCGCGACCTGGGCCTCGGCGTCCTTGGCGGCCCGAACGCGCGCCTGCTCGAGCACCCGCCGCTCCGCGAGGTCGCCTCCCGTCGTGTCGCGCTTGCCGTCGAGCAGCTCGAAGTTCGACTTCAGGCGACTGATGTCTGCGTTCGACGCTCCGATCTCGTCGAGTCGCCCCAGCGCCGAGCTCGCGGCGTCGAACTCGTTCGCCATCCACGCGTCGACCGCCGACTGGAACAGCTGGTCGGCCTCGGCCGCGCGCACGTCACCGACGGCGAACCCGTAGGTGATCCCCTCCCCCTCGGTGAACGCCTCTACCCGGTCGCCGTGGCGAGACCGATCGACCCACCCCGGCGGCAGGTGCACGGTGAGCCGGCTCACCGCGACCTCGGCGTCGACGACCGGCAGGGAGAACCCGCGCTCGTCGCGACGTCGCCACGGCTCGACGTGGCCGATCAACACCACCTCGATCGGGAACGTGAGCAGCCCCTCCACCGTCTCGACCGATTTCTCCAATGGGATCCGCCACACGTCACCGTCGCGGGACAGGCGCGCGGCGTCGGTCCCGACCCGGACCCCCACCGGCTCGAGGCCGGGCGGCGGGACGAACCGCAGGACCGCCCCCCGGTCGTTGCGGACCGCGTAGTGCGCGCGCATCAACACCGAGCCGTCCCCGTCGATCGCGACGTGGTACGCCGCCACGTCGATCAGGGTGGCCGGACCGTCGGCCGGGGTGAACCGGAGCACCGACAGCGAGCCGCCGCCGCCGTCTCCGAGGTAGCTGGCGGACGGGGCGCCCTGCACCAGGTCCTGCCCCCAGGCAGGGACCAGATCCGGCGCGGACACGGTCCACCCGGGCATCGAGGGCACCACGTCGATCGCCGGATCCCGCGCCACCTGTAGGCTGGTGGTGGTCCGGAACACCGGGTCGAGCCGGATCGCCGGCACCCCCACCGACCCGGTCTCCCCGGCGGGCGTCATCGACGACCAGTGCACGTCGAGCGCGACCAGCGCGCGCTCCGGCCCGCGCAACGCCACCGAGACCCGGTCGCCTTCCCGGGTCCAGCTCGACAGCGTCGGCCCGGTGACGTCGAGGTCGGCGCCGGCGCCCGGGACCTCGAACGACACGGTGTCGAGCACCCCCCGGGTGACCCGCCACCGGAGGCGGCCGCGGACCTCGACCTCGGCCTCGCCCACGGTGACCCCGAGCCCCACCTCGCCGGTCACCCGGTCACCCGAGCCGGTCAGCGCGGGGGCCGGACGGAGGACCAGCGCCCCCGACGAGCCGATCGACCGGCCAGGGGCCACCCGCACCGACCCGTCGACCAC
>JBEBJC010001433.1:0-1755 GCA_040080105.1 Myxococcota bacterium | reverse complement strand
GTGGAGCGGGCGGCTGTTCGGCCAGTACACCGGACCGGGCGACGACGCGCCGTACGTCGAGCGCCCGTCGAACGCGCGTGAGCTCGACGACGCCTCCGATCTGCGCGCGGCGTGTCGCCTCGGCGACCACCTGGTGCTGCTGCGCACCGACGCGCTGTGGGTGCACGAGTTGCACAGCGGGCTGTTCCGCGGGTGAGCCGCGCAGGGGCTGCCCGGGCGAGGACCCCGCGCCCGCCTGGGATCCGGTGGTGGTCCAGCCGGCGGCGTTCACCACCAGCTCTTCGCCCGCGAAGTGTGGAGGTCGACGCCAGTGACCGGCTACGGCTCGGAGATGAGCGTGAGACATCATCCGATCAGCCGCGTCCATCCGGGTGGAGGAGCCGGGCGAGGGGGGTGACCTCGCACCGCTTCGAACAACCGGTTCGGGTGAAGCGATGTGTGCGGTAGACTGAACCGGAGCGTGGCGGTTCCGTTCTTGGTCGCGATCACCTCGACGGGCAGGCCTCCCACCCGAGGGATGGGTGCAACGGCGGGGTTGGGTGGTGCGGCCTCGACAGTTCCAGCGTCGACCCGGCTGAACGGCAACTGGACCTCCAGCCGCCGGTGGTCGAGCACCTCGCGGACGGCCACATGCCACGCGCCGGGGTCGAACCTGAGCCCTGCGCCAGCGTGGGCCACGAACGCCGGTTCGGCCATCCATGCGTCGAACTGCGCACGGAAGGCGACGAGACGGTCCTCGGCCCGGGCCGGGTGCAAGAACGCGGTCAGCAGAGGCGGCGCGACGGGGTTTCGCACATCGACGGTCCCCTCGGTCAGTGCGATCGAGTCCACGATCAGCGTGAGGTCGTACCGCAGGGCCGGACCGATCTTCATGTTCACCGCGAGGTGACCTGCATCGGCGTGGGCATCGATCTGCGTTCGCAACCAGGACATGGGCCGGAGGCGCGCCTCCCATTCTTCGAGCCCTTCGAGGGCCCTCTTCACCAGAGCAGCGTCCATGTACATGGTGCCTACCAGCCCACCTTCGGATGTCGCCAGCACTGCCAAGCCTCGATGCACTCCTCCTCCCCCGCCGGAGGCACGTCGCAGTAGGCACAATCACCGTCGCCTGGGAAACCCCCTGCGCAACCTGGATCCGAGCAGCGGATGCCATTGGGCTTGCATCCCGTGCAGGGCTGAGGCCACTTCTTGGGTGTGTCGGTCTCAAGTGCGCCGGCCGCCAACAGGACGGCACCCACGACAAACAGCACCTCTTCAATGAGAATGGCCACTTCCCCAGCCACCAGGACCGGCAGGAACTGCACGAACGCACGGCTCGGGTCCAGCGGGGGCTCGGGCTGCGGCTCCTCCTCGGGGGGAAGCTGAACCTCTCCGTCGGGCAGAATGTCCGACGGTTCCGGGGTCTCCCCCTCCTCCTCCCCGCTGAGGTAGCCCTGGTCGTCGTCGAACGGGTCGTCGACGACTCGGTCGTCGTCGCCATATGGGGACCAGTCCCCCAGGAGGTCGTCGAACGTCCCACCCTGAGGGCCCGTGCACCCCGGCACCGCCGTCGGCCCGCCGCCGTCCCCATCGGTCGGCCCAGAAGGGCCTTCCGGCGGGTCGTCCTCGCCGGCAGGTGGATCTACCGGCACGTCATCGGTCGGTGGGCCGTCACCCTCGGGCGACGAGTCGTCGCCGCCGCCCTCCTCGTCGCTCGGGCCAGCGGGAGCCGAATCCGCGCCGGTCCACGCCCCAACCCACGACTCGTCGTGGACG
>JBEBJC010000318.1:0-8553 GCA_040080105.1 Myxococcota bacterium | reverse complement strand
CCGCGATACGTGGTCCGGCCAACGGAGTGAGCATGTCCGGACCGTCCGACGAGGCAGGCGATGCCAGAACCCCCGTGTCGCGCGGCGGGATCGACGCGTGCGGACGGCTTCGCGCGGGCCACGGATGCGGCGGGGGTTTGGGACCTGTGGTTCCGGCCGTGCTCGGACGAGGGTTGCGACTGTCACGAGGCGATCGTGCTGGCGACGCGGGAAGGTCGCGATCTGCTGGAACCGTTCGTCGCGCGGGTCGCCAGGGCCATGGACGTGCGGAAGCGAGCGGAGTCGTTGGATGGCGGCGCCGTGGTGGCGTTCGCGCTGCTGATCACCGCAGGGGCGCCGTATCCGCTGGTTGGCGACGGTGAGCCGTCCGATCGCGCGAGGGCGGCCGCGCGAAGCATCCTGGGCTCCGTCCTCGACGAGCTCCACGAGCGATGGCTGAAGGCGCGGAGCACGGGGTCGCGATCGAAGCGCCCGATGCCGACGAAGTGGCGGCCGGGGGACATGCTGAGCTGGGGCCAGATGTTCCCTGACGATCGGGACGACCTGTACGACGTCGACGAGGGCTGGATCGGCTTGAACGAGATGTTCTGCGTGAACCCGGCCTGCGACTGCACCGACGTTGCTGTCGGTCGAGCAGGACCGCGGAGAGGGGGCTGCGGCCGCGAGGATCTGGTCCCATCCGGCTCGCGTCGTGCGGGCATCTCTACCCTTTGAAGTGATTCCAATCACTGGACGGTAGGCCGGCCACGACGGCGCTGCGTGACGGCCACTTGTTCGGAGCGCGGGAGCAGGATTGGCCTCGTCGGACGCGAGCACGATTCGGCCCGGACGCCGCAGGTGTCCACGGCGGTGGCCGAGCACCTCCACGCCGTCGGGTCCGCCGAGTCCTTCCTACGTCCCGACCGGGGGCGCCACCCGAATCGGTTCCCACCGCTACCGACGCGGATCCGCGGCCCCACACGAGCCACTCATCCGGCCTCGAACGGGTTCAGCAGACGAACACCCGTCCCGGCGATGTCCTCGACGTTGCGCGTCACGAGCGTGAGGTCGTGGACCAGCGCTGTCGCCGCGAGCAACCCGTCGACGGTCGGTAGCGGGTCGGGGACGTTCAGGCGGCCCCACACCTCGGCGACCCGCGCGTCGACCGGCAGGATGCGGGACTCGAACGCGCCCAGTAGTCCCTGCAGCCATACATCCAGGTGCCGTGCCGTGACCTCGTCCTTGCGCCGCCTGAGCTCGATCCCCCGCCGGATCTCGCCGACCGTGAGCACGCTGAGCCACGCGTCGTCCTGCCGACCGCTGGCCCACCGGACGACTCCAGCATCGCCGCGCGAGCCCTTCCGGAGCTCCGAGACGACGTTCGTGTCGAGCAGCCAGCTCACAGCTCCACATCCCGGGGGAGGTCCCGCGCGCGGGCGAAGTCCTCGTCTTCCCCGACCTGCGGCATCGCCGCGAGCCACTCCCACAGCGACCGACCCGCAGCCGGCCCATGGAGTGCGGCATACAGGATCGCCCGGTGCTCGGCTTCCGCCGACCGACCGTGCGCGGCTGCGCGCGCCTTGAGCGCGTCCACGATCTCGTCTTCGAGGTTGCGCACGATGAGTTGGGCCATCTCGACCTCCACGCTATCATGATATCATCCGGCCGTGGTCCGTCAACGCTGGTGCGACCGGCTCGACGCCTCGCGCAGCGCTGAACGCTCGGCCTCGTCGAGGTTGTCCCCCTCGTCGTCGAGCACGAGATCCAGCACGGTGCCCTCGGGCAGATCCGTCTGCTCGTCGACGACCAGGCGACCTGCGACCACGGATGCGCGGATGGACATCGTCGGGATCTGCCTCACGCCTCGCTCTCCCGCAGCTTCGCGAGCGCGATGCTCACCGCCGCGGTCGAAACGCCCTCACCGCGCAACAGCTCGCGTCGCGACCGGGCGCTGTCGGTAGGTGTACGATCGAGGCCTACGTCGCGGAGCCGCCCCACGGCGACACGACAGGAGGCCGGTATCTCCTCCGACATCGACGTCGCCGTGCTGCGCGGCCCCATCACCGTCACCGCCGCGTACTTCGCGCCGTGGTACGCGCTGCTGTTCGGGCTCCAGACCCGCACGAAGTACCGCCTCCGCCGCGAGTACGCCGCCCGGGGCGAGGTCTTCGACCGCTACCGCTCGGCCGATCCCGAGATGCTCAAGGCCGACCGCGCGGTCCAGAACACGCACGAACAAATGGTGCCGTTCCTGGTGGCGATGTGGACGTACACGTTCGCGGTCTCGCCCGACGCCGCCGCAGGCCTCGGAGGCGCCTACGTCGTGCTGCGCGCCATCTACCCGTTCCTGCTCGGTTCGCGCATCGAGCAGGTTCAACCTCGGCGCGTCGCCTTGGTGACCTTTCCCTGCTACGGCATCATCACCTGGATGCTCGGCGGCTCGGTGGCGAAGGCGTGGTTGGGCTGGGGCTGATCCACGACGCGTCCCGCGCCTCGGCCGCCAGCGCGAACCGCTCGCCCGGGTCGAACCACCAGTCGTCCGACGCGACGAAGGCGCGCAGCCACACGCCGTCGCCGTCGCGCCGCAGATAGAAGCCGCGCGGCGCTGCCTCGTCCGGAAGCACGCGCTGCGACACGACGGTGATTCGCCCAGCCGCTGCCGGCTCGTCCAGCGCGAGGCGCAGCCTGGCCGCCCCCTCGAGGGGGCACGGACCCAGCCCCAGCGGGGCTACGTGGTCGAGGAGCACATCGAGCGTGGCCCCGTCGACGAGTCCGACCGCCAGCGGCGTCGTGACCACGACCTCCAGCGAGCGCGGGGTCTCTGCGACCGCGACGTGTGGCCAGAGCACGTCGAAGTACGCGTTGGTCCGCACGCCGCGGCTCCGCAGCGCGTCTCGGAGCGCGTCGCGGCTCGTGGTGCCGAGGACGAGGGGGTGCCGCACACCGCCAGCCTCACACGGAACGAGGTCGCCGCCGAGCCCCGCCGCGGCGTCACGGGCAGGTCCACTCCGTGTGCGCCACCAGCTCCACCTCGAAGGTCAGCGGATCACCGGTCAGCGCGTACCGGGTCACCTGTTCGATCGACCGGTGGTCGGCGTCGAAGCGGTACGAAGACGCGGCATGGACCGGGGTGTCGCCGTCGAACGCCTGGACCGACGAGCCGGTGCTCGGGTCCACCGCGTCCCCCACGTACTCCCACGTCGCCTCGAACTCGAACTCGAAGAACGGGTTGGTGGTCTCCAGCAGGTAGCTCGACAGCCGATCGGCGGCGTCGTACCCGTAGGTCTCGACGGTCTCGCTGTCGGCCTCGACCTCGAGGGTCGTCAGCGGGCGGGCGGAGTCTCCGTCCCAGGTGCCGGTCCAGGTGACGTCGGTGGTGCCGTCGAGGCCGGTGTCGGTCCGCCGGGTGACCAGCCGATCGAGGGCGTCGTACTCGAGGGCGTCGACGGCGTCGACGACTCCGTCCCCGTCCGCGTCGATCTCCACCCGGACGGCGAGGTCCCCCTCGAACACCGCGGTCTCGGTCTCGTCGATGGTGCCGTCCGCGCCGAGGTCGCGGGTGTGGACGGTGAACTGACCGTCGGGGCGCCGCTGCCATCGCTCGTCGACCACCCGATCTTCGTTCGGGGAGCTGAGCTCGAGCCGCACCCGCTCGCCCGAGTCGTCGAAGGTCGTCGTGGTGACGGACCCGTCGAACGGCTCGAACCCGTCGACGAGCGCCGTCGAGGTCTCGGTGCGCACCGCCGTACACCCCCGGTACGCGCTCACCGTCGCCGCCTCCACCGGGTGTGCAGAGGGCTTCTCACACCCGGCCAGCAGCAGGATGGCTCCAATCACGCCCACCTCCCGTGATCGGGTAGCCGGAAGGCGATCTCACCGAGGTCGCACGGTGTGTCGAAATGTGAGCGCGGGGCCTCGTGCCCGAAGGCTTGACGTTCCCACCGATTGCATTATGGTAGTAATGCAATCACGGAGCGCCGAAATGTCGACCTCGAACACCCCCCCCAAGATCGCGATCGTCACGGGGGCATCCTCCGGGATCGGCCAGGTGACGGCGGAGCTGCTCGCGAGCGCCGGGTACCGCGTGTACGGCACCAGCCGGCGAGGCGCCTCCCCCGCGGACCAGCGCCCGTTCCGCACGATCGCCCTCGACGTGACCTCCGACGCGTCCGTCCACACCGCGGTGACCGAGGTCCTGGGCGCCGAGGGGCGGATCGACCTGCTGGTGAACAACGCAGGGGTCGGCGTCGCGCCCGGAGCGGCGGAGGAGAGCTCGCTCGAGCAGGCCCGCTCGATCTTCGAGACGAACTTCTTCGGCCTGGTGCGGATGACCCGCGCGGTCGTGCCCCAAATGCGAGCGCAGGGCGCGGGTCGCATCATCAACGTCGGCTCGGTGCTCGGGTTCCTCCCGATGCCGTACGGGGCGCTGTACTCGGCCACGAAGCACGCGGTGGAAGGCTACTCGGAGTCGCTCGATCACGAGCTCCGCACCCGCGGGATCCGGGTGTCGGTGATCGAGCCGGCATACACGAAGACGCCGTTCGACGCGAACATGTTGGAGCCCGACGCCAAGCTCGACGTGTATCGCGGCGCGCGCGGGTCTCTCGCCGAGACCCTGAAGCGCGTGATGTCCGGCGCCGACGACCCCCGGGTGGTCGCCGAGGTGGTGCTCCGCGCGGCGAGCGCCGCCCAGCCCGAGGTCCGGTACACGGCCGGCGGCCTCGCGCGTCGCCTCCGGCTGCTCCGCCGGTTCGCGCCTCACTCGTGGCTGGACGGCGGCATCCGCAAGGACCTCCGGCTGGACGCGGTTCCCGAGCGGCTGCTCTCCACCCACTGACCGGCCCACAGCCCACCGAGGTACTCATGAAGGCGCTGCTCCTCGACCGATACGGAGCCCGGGAACAGCTGCGGGCCGCCGACACACCCGAGCCCGAGGTCGGAGAGCACGACGTCCTCGTGCAGGTCCACGCGGCCGGCGTGAACCTGCTGGACTCGAAGATCAGGAGCGGCGAGTTCAAGCTCCTGCTGCCCTACCGGCTGCCGTTGGTGCTCGGCAACGACGTCGCCGGGATCGTGGTCCGCGTCGGCGCCCGCGTTCGGGCGTTCGCCGCCGGAGACGAGGTCTACGCCCGGCCGGACGCCGATCGCATCGGCGCCTTCGCCGAGCTGATCGCGGTGCAAGAGTCGTCCCTGGCGCACAAACCCACCAACCTCAGCAGGGTGGAGGCGGCGTCGATCCCCCTGGTCGGGCTGACCGCGTGGCAAGCGCTGGTCGAGCGCGCCAACCTGCAGCCGGGGCAGAAGGTGCTGATCCACGCGGGGTCCGGAGGCGTGGGCACCTTCGCGATCCAGCTGGCGAAGCACCTCGGCGCGGTCGTCGCCACGACCACCAGCACGGCGAACGTCGAGTGGGTGAAGGCGCTGGGAGCCGATGTCGTGGTCGACTACACCCAGGAGTCGTTCGACCTCGTCCTGCGCGACTACGACGTGGTGCTGCACAGCCTCGGCGAGGACGTGTTGTTCAGGTCGCTGGCGGTGCTGAAGCCCGGCGGGAAACTGGTGTCGATCTCGGGTCCACCCGATCCCGCGTTCGCCGCCGAGATCGACGCGTCCTGGATCGTCCGGTTGGCCACGCGGCTCCTCAGCTTCCGGATCTCCCGGAGGGCCAGGAGCGCCGGCGTCGAGTACTCGTTCTTGTTCATGCGCGCGCACGGCGAGCAGCTGGGGAAGCTCACGTCGCTGATCGAGTCCGGGGCGATCCGCCCGGTGGTGGACAAGGTGTTCCCGTTCGCGTCGACCAACGAGGCGCTGGCCTACGTCGAGACCGGGCGGGCGAGGGGCAAGGTGGTGGTCGAGGTGGTGTGACCGCGGAGCGAGCGGTAGCCTGCGTTCGCGGTCGGCCAGGGGAGGTGTCCATGCGGTACGCACCACAGCACAACGAAGCGACCCGAGGGCGGATCCTCGAGGCCGCGTCCCGGCTGTTTCGGGAGCACGGCGTGGCCGAGGTCGGCCTGGCCAAGATCATGGCCGAGGTCGACCTGACCGTGGGAACGTTCTACACGCACTTCGAGTCCAAGGAGGCGCTGCTGAGCGAGGCCCTGTGCCTGTCGTTGCAGGAGCGGCTGGCCGAGCTGCAGCAGGCGCGCGGGGAGCACGCCCTGGAGGAGGCCGTTCGGGTGTACCTCGGCCCGGAGCACCGCGACGCGGCGGGGGCCGGCTGCCCGATCGCGGCGTTGGCGCCGGAGCTGGCCCGGCGCCCGGCGACCACCCGCGAGGCGGTGGCCACCCAGCTCGCCCCCACGGTCGAATTGCTGGCGGAGTGGCTCTCGGCCCGGCGAGGCCGGGAGGTGAGCCACGCGGACGCCACCGCGTTCTTCGGGCTCCTGGTCGGGACGCTCCAGCTCGCGCGAGCCACCCCCGACAAGGCCGCCTCCGACGCGATCCTCGACGCCGGCGTACGCGCAGCGCTCACCCTGGCGGGGTAGCTCAGCGCCGCTTCACCCGCCGCGCGAACAACGTGTTCAGCCCGACCCGCAACAGCGGCTGGGGCGCGAGCGCGGTCGACCCGTCCGGCAGCACCGTGGGCAGGAACCGGACCTCCGCCCCGACCCGGATCCCCGCCGAGCCGAACCCGGGCGTGGGCTGGTGCGACGCGTACCGCCACTCGCCGAGCAGCCCCACCGTGGGCCCCCACGCGGTCATCGCGGCCGGCAACCACCGGTACGCGACCCCGCCCACGAACGGGGTGAGCACCGACCGCGAGTCGCGGTGGCGCACCGAGGCGAACTGCCGGCCGACGAACCCCTCGGCGGCGAGCGTGTCCACGAACCACGCGTCGGGCCCGGGGTCGAGGCCGGCCTCGGCCGCGAACCCGTAGGTCCACCCGCGCTCGAACGCCGCCACCTCGACCCGCCCGCCGAACGGAGGCCCGCCGACGGTGGCGGTCACGAGCTCGATCGCGACCTCACCGCCGCGCAGTCGGTGGGGCGGGGGGATCGGGCCGGTCGTCGCCGACGCGAGGTTCACGAGCCACCACATGGTCCCTCCGGGGAGGCGGCTTGAACGTCGGCGGTCGACCGTTCATTCGAGCGACGTCACTCCTCCTCGCCGAACGGGTCGGTGAACGAGTACGCGTCGGGCTCCGGGCGGTGCACCGCCACCGTCACCGCCACCCCGAGGTCGGTGGCGCCGCCCGGCAGGAACACCGCCTTCGCCTCGAGCATCCCGCGCAGGAACTCCGGGGTGTCGGTGCGCACGCCGAGGCTCGCGGTGTGCCCCGGGGCGCCGGTCACCTGGTCGGGGTCGATCAGGATCTCGGCCCGCGCGAACGGGTTGACCACCGCCTCCGGGATCACGTTCACCACGAGCTGGGTGCTGGTGTAGAACGCGCCCCCCTTCACCCCCGGGAACGCCTCGATCAGCACCCACACCGGGTCGGCGGGGTACACCTCGAACGACAGCTGGCCGAACGCGTTCAAGCAGGTGTCTTCACCGCCCGGACACCCGCCGCCGGTGAACTCCGGGTACACCAAGATCCCCGACCAGGTGGAGAACGCGTCTTGCTCGGTGGCCACGCCGACGCCGCCGCCGAACGAGCTCCAGTCGATGTCCCACCCGCCGAACGCGAACAGGTCGTACCCGCTCTCGGTGCTGAGCCCCACGTCGGTCCCGGCGAACCGCCCGGAGCCGACGTAGGTGAAGTTGGTCGAGTAGGTGGGCGCGTAGTTGTTCCACGGCTCCCAGTCCTCGACCCCGACGTTCGGGTTGTAGACCCCGAACCGAGCGTGGTATTTCTCGCGTCCGAGCTGGACCATCGCCCACTCGGGCCACAGGGGGAACCCGCCGACCCGGCTCGGGTAGGTCACGACCTCCCCGCCGTCGACGCCGATCGCGTTCGGGTCGAAGTGCAGGTCGAGATCGAGCCGCGCGTGACCCCAGCCCCACCCTACGATCCCGTCGGCCTCCACCTGGGTGGTGACGGCGTCGGCGGACGCGACCCCGGACTCGGTGAACGCGGTGAACCCGGCGGCGGCCGCCCCGCCCACGAAGGTCTCGAGCTCACCTGCCCACGCGGCGGACGACCAGACGAGGAACATCGCGACCTCCAAGGGTTCGACCGCGGCACGGTAGCACACGCGGACCGAGCCCCCGACGGTTCACGCCAAGCCGGCCCGCAGCAGCTCCAGCACCGCCGCGAGGAACCGCCGGGCCCCGACGTCGGTCGGGTCGTGCAGCGCGCGGTTCGCCTCCCACGCGACCAGGTGCGCGAGCTCGCCCTCGGGGAGGTCGAGCGCGAGGTACGCCGAGAGCCCGTCGCGGGCCTGCAGGTACGGCCGCGGGTTCACCGCCACCCCGCGCCGGATCGCCACCTGCAGGTCGTCGAGGGTCTCCCCGTCGGCGAGGTGGCCCCGGACGAACTCCAGCGTCACCTCGCGCGGGGGCGGCGGGGGCGCGGCGAGCCGCTGCGTGAACCGGTCGACGGGTCCCATCAGCCCGCCGGCGACGGGAACGCGGTCATCACGAACCACCTCGGCGGGTTGCCCGGACGGAGCAGGATCGTGATCCGGTACCGGC
>JBEBJC010001432.1:0-1758 GCA_040080105.1 Myxococcota bacterium | reverse complement strand
GGACCAGCGGGTGGGGGTGTGGCTCGCGAGCGGCCGCCCGCACGACGCGCGGATCGCGGCGGAGCGCCAGGCCGGCCTCGCAACAGACGAGCCCAGGGGGGCGTTCGCGGCGGCGCGGAACCTCGCGCGCGCGTCGCTGGAGCTGGGGGACCCGGCGGCGGGGGACGCGGCCGCCCGCGCAGACGCCTTCGCAGCGGCCACCGGGGACCCGATCCTGCTCGCCCGGAGCTGGGTCCTCGCGAGTCAGATCGCGCGGTCCCACAGGCGGCTCGAGGAGGCGCGGGCGCAGGTCGAGTGGGCGTCCCTGCTGGCGGTCCCGTGGCGGGAGGGGCTCGAGCTCGAGCTCGAGGTGGCGATGGTCGCGCTCGCGAGCGAGCGGCCGGAGGCGGCGCTGTCCGCGCTCGCGCGGTTGTCGGCGGCGGCGGAGGCAGCGGGGGCCCGTCGCGAGGGCGCCGCGGCGGCGTTGGTATCGGCCGACCTGCAGCTCGCGCTCGGGCGCGGTCGGAGCCCCGATCCGGCGCGGCTCGAGTCGGCGCTCGAGCAGTACCGCGCCGCCCGCCGACGGTACCGGGCGCTCGACCACGTCGACGAGGCGCTGGCGCAAGCCGGGTTGGCCGCGACGCTGGCGGCGATGGGCCGCGACGAGGAGGCGCTCGCGGCGGCGGAGCGGATCCCGGCGCGGCAGGCGCCCCGGCACCAGCTGCGGCGCCAGGTGGTCGAGCTGGTGGTTTGGCCGAACGACCTCGGGTGGCGCGAGCGGTGGCGCGAGGTCCGCGAGCAACTCGAGACGCCGCTCGGGGGGCTCGACCCCGGGCTCCGCGCGCTGCTCGCGCTCGCCGCCGACCGGAACCCGCGGCCGGAGCGCGCGCGCGAGCTACGCGAGGCCTGATCCCCGGAGCCACCAGCGAGCCGCCAGCCCCGCGGCGACCAGGACCGCCGCGATCGCCCACTCCCGCGGCGCGGACGCCGACAGCAGTCCGAGGGTCGCGAGCCCGCTGGCGACCGCGATCGCGGGCCCGCCCGGCAACGCGAACGGCGCCGGGCCGGCGCGGCGGAGCACCGGCAGCGCGGCGCAGATCACGAACCAGGTCGCGACCCGGGTCACCACGGTCACGCTGACCGCGGTGAGGAAGCTGCTCGCCAACGTCGCTGCTGCCGCCGCCGCCGCGGTCACCGCGATCGCCCGGGTCGGGGCGCGGGTGTGCGGGTCGACCCGGGCGAGCCACCGCGGCAGCTCGCCGTGCTCGGCCAGCGCGTACACCAGCCGGCTCGTGCCGAGCAGCTGGGACAGCAGCGACCCGAGCAGCATCACCGCCGCCGCCATCGCGAACGCCTGTGCCGCGCCAGACCCGAACGACGCCTCCACCGCCTGCACCACCGGCCGCTCGGCTGCGGCGAGGTCGGGCAGCGCCGACCCACACACGTGCTGCACCGCCCCGTAGATCACCGCCACCAGGAGCAGGCCGCCGAGCAGCGCGAACGGCAGGTCCCGCGCCGGATCGCGGGCCTCCGCCGCGGAGATCGCCGCGGCCTCGAACCCAGCGAACGCGAACATCATCGCGAGCAGCGCACCGCCGAGGTCGTCGAGCGCCGGGACCGGGTCGTGGGGGAGCGCGGGCCACGCCGCGGTCGACCACAGGCCGGTGAGCACGAACCCGCCCAGCACCGCGACCTTCCACCCGGTGAGCGCGGTCGACGCGGTCGCCGTGCTGCGGATCCCGACCCACGACACCGCGGTGACCGCGCCCACCACCGCGA
>JBEBJC010001431.1:0-1758 GCA_040080105.1 Myxococcota bacterium | reverse complement strand
GTGATCGGCTCGGGTTGGTCCTGTGGTGGTCGGTGCGCGCGACGGCGATGGGCAAGCTCGGGCGGTGGCGGGAGGCCTTCGAAGCGTCCGAGGCCGCGCGTGGGCTGGAGGAGCAGCTCGCGCACCAGCGCCTGTCCGACCAGTCGGCGCGGATGCGGATGGCGTTCAACCGGGAGCGCGACGCAGAGGAGCTCGAAGCCCTGCGCCGACTGAACGCGCAAGGGCGCCAGCTGCGGATGACCCAGACGGCGGCGCTCGGGTTGCTCGCGGTGGTCCTCGGCGGTCTCGCGGTCGTGGCGGGGCGGAAGATCGGCCAGGCCCGGGCGCTTCAGCGCCTGGCCGCCACCGATGAGCTCACCGGCCTCCCGAACCGGCGGTCGGTGGGGGAGCGCCTCACGGCGGAGCTGCGCGCCCGGCGCCCGTTGTCCGCGCTGATGATCGACGTCGACCACTTCAAGCGAATCAACGACGTGCACGGTCACGCGGTCGGTGACGACGTCCTCCGCCAGCTCGGGCGGCTGCTCGGCGACAGCGTGCGCCAGGCCGACGTGGTGGGTCGGTGGGGCGGAGAGGAGTTCCTGGCGTTGTTGCCCGGCGCGGGCCCGGCGGAGGCCCATCGGATCGCGGAGCGGATGCGGGCCCGCGTGGAGGCGGCGCCGCTCGAGCGCCCGGACGGCGCGCTGCGGTTCACGATCAGCGTCGGCGTCGCGTCGGGAGCCGAGGAGCTGCTCGCGCGGGCGGACCGCGCCCTGTACCGGGCGAAGTCGGGGGGGCGGAACCGGGTGGTCGTCGACGACCCCGAGGCGGTCGAGGGATAGTGAGGCCTGTGACGCCGCTGCAGCTGTTCGCGCACGATCCCGACGAGGAGTTCGACGACGCCCCCGCGTCGCTCCAGCTCTTGGCCGACTGGCTGTCGGCCGACCGCGCGGGGTCGGCGCCGTTCGAGTTCGACCGCTACGAAGGGACGGGGCTGCGGCTCGACGACGGCGCCGGGACGCTGGTGCTGCCGTCGTGGGGCGACCCGCGCTCGCTCGGGGCGAATTGCCTGAGCGCGACGCGGTGGCCCCCGCTCGCCGCACCGACTGACGCACCCCGTCAGGGCACGACCCGGGTCACGGTGGACCCGCTCGGGCCCTTCCGCACGTCGAGCCGCGCGGGGAGCCGCTCGGTCAACCCGGCGACGTGGGTGATGATGCCGACCATCCGCCGGGTGGCGCCGAGCGTCTCGATCGCGCTCGCCACGGTGTCGAGCGTCTCGGGGTCGAGCGTGCCGAACCCCTCGTCGACGAACAGGCTGTCGAGGCGGACGGCGCCAGTGGTCCGCTGGACCTGCTCGGACAGCTCGAGCGCGAGGGCGAGCGACGCGAGGAACGTCTCGCCGCCCGACAACGTGTCGGCCCGGCGGGTCTCGTCGGCGTTGTCGTGATCGACCACCAAGATCTCGCGCCGCTCGGGGTCGAACGTGAGCGCGTACCGGCCGGACAGCTCGCCGAGCCGTGCGGAGGCGCCGGTGACCAGCGCCTCGAACGCGTCGCGCAGGAGCCACGCCCGGAACCCGTTGGCCCGCAGGTCGTGCGCGAGCTTCTGGTGCCGGCCGGCCTCGGCCGACGCCTCCTCGTGCTCCCGGCGCACCCCTCGGGCCTCGTTCCACGCGGCCTGCGCCAGGGTGACGGCGTGCGCCGCCCGGACGCTCCGACCCACCGCGGCCTCGTACGCCGCGGTCGCCGCCGATGCCGCCTCCTGCGCTCCCTCCACCTC
>JBEBJC010000317.1:0-8579 GCA_040080105.1 Myxococcota bacterium | reverse complement strand
ATCGAATTGCGGCTTCGTGAAGGTATGCCGCTGGCCGAGGCAGTGATCGATGCAGGGGCCGTGCGATTCAGGCCGATGGCGCTCACCGCGGCGGCGGTGTGGCTGGACGTGCGGACGGCCGACGGAGGCCGACCGCCACACGAGCCGATGTTGGTCGTGGTGCAGGCGGCCGGGCGCCCGCCGCTGGTGGTGCCGCTGCCGGAGCTGCGCCAGCTCGGCGAGAGCGTGCAGTACGACATCGACCCGCCCACCGGCTGGGTGACGCTGCCGAGCGGCGACACCGCGGACTGGGTGTCGACCGCCGACGGGATCGACGTGCGGTGGCGCGGGTCGCTGCGGTCGGTCACCACCCACTACCGGCGGGCGAACGGCCTCGAGCCGGTGTGGACGCGCGAGGTGGGGGTGGTGCAAGCCGGCGTCGGGCTGCTCGTGACGCTGTTGCTGGCGTTCCTGGTCGCGAAATGGCGAGCGCGCTGACATTTCGAGCAGCGGATCGCGCCACATGGCGGTGAAGATGCTGGCCGCAGACATTGGTTGAGCCTGCCGCCGGTGTCTCCGTGCGCCCTACTGTGGGTGTGGCGAGCTGGCAGGACACGTCTGCAACGAGCGATGCCTCAACGGTCATCACGGGGCGTGGGTGCGGGGCCCTTCGACCTGGCGGCTTCTGGTCGATTGTCGAAAAATACATAGTTAAAATCATATGAATTCGAATATGAAGGATGCGGCTTGACACAGGCGGGGCAACGCGGCAAAGTGGTCAAGGATGCTCGTCCGTCCGTACGGCAACATTTGCAGGCGGGCTGCATCGCTCCGCCATCCATCGCAAGAAGGAAGACCAATGCTCTCTCTCTCTCTCTCTCTCTCTCTCCGGTAGCCCATGCGGGCTGCGAACTTCAGCCCAGCTGGGTTAGCAAGAGTGCGGCGGAGGGTGCGGTCTGGAACCTGTCGCAGGACGCCTTCGACCGACGGCTGCTCGCGTCCATCATCGACGGCCAAGGGACGAGTGGCGAATTCTGGTGCGACCCCTACGGCAACCTGTGTGACGTGATGACGGAAGCTCAGGCCGAGAACGCCGTGAAAGACGTACTCACAAAGGCCGCAGCCGGGTGGTCCCGTCCCAATCTTCGGCAGCTGTTGGCCCTTCACATCAACACCGCGAACCCTTCCGGCTTCTCGACGCGTGGTGTCGCTCTGGTGGGCCCGAACATCGCTGTGGGCTGGGGAGGTTCGTCCTCCGGTCCGCTCGGCACCGACGACACCTTCGTTTACGGCTTTACGGGATACGACAGTCCTTCGGTGGATGTGTACTTCGAGTATGCCCCGGAGGTCGAAGTGTCGAGCCACGCCAGCGCCGGGCCGGTGCTGCTGCTCCTCACGTCCTGTGCGTCGCTACTGCTGGACGCTGGTTTGGAGGACGCGATGGACGCACGGGAGTCCGATGACCCGGGGCCCCCCGCCGACTCCGATCCGGACGAGTGTGAGGACTCGGGGGCAGCGGAGTCGCCGCCCGAGGGCGGCGACGGTGAGTGCCCTCCGGAGTAGCGGCGGAGCTCGATCGCGGGATCCATTGGTTATGAACCTTCGAGGGCCACTCGCAGTGCATCCGGCGATCACATCGATCCTCGTCTTGATGGCGGGGTGCACCACTGAGGAACCCCCGACCTGCGTACCCGTGTATGAGGGTCGATTTCAGTTGGATGGAACTTTCGAGTCTGCGAGGGCGTCGGTTGAGGCCCTTCTGCCTCGAGCGGTCGAACGCGTGGAGTCTCGGCTCGGGTCGTTGGCGCCCGGTTGGCACGTGAGGCTCGCGTACCAGGACGACGCCGACGATCCGGCGGGGAGGGTGTCGATGCCCGCCGCCTGCAGAGTCGTGCTGGTCCGCCTCTCCACTACCGATCTCGCCTTTGGTCCACAGCCGACCGACGCGCTGCTGCTCGAGCACGAGGCAGCTCACGCCGTATACCACAGCAACGCGTGGGCCCGGATCTTTCGCGCCAGCCCGGCATGGCTGGACGAAGGGCTCGCTGTGTGGGGAGCGGACCAGGAGAGGCGCTATGCAGCCATGGTGTTGGGTGACAACCTGCGCACGCCGGAGTCCGTTCCCAGCGTTCGCGGGCTTGGGCTGCGCGGTGACCACCGCGACTTCGGCCCCGTCGACTACCTGTTGTCTGGGTCCGTAGTAGCCGTCGCGCTCGCCCAACCCGAAGCGCAGCGCAGGTTCCTCGACGAGGTATACGCCGGGGCCGACGCCGAGCGTACGCTGTACTCGGTGGCGGGGGCGCCTCGCGACGCTCTCCTCGCTCAGGGGCGGCTCCGCGCCCAGGCGCTGATCGAATCCGTCGCCTCCGACCACGGATTCGATACGGCCAGCTCCGCGATGGTCCACCAGGATGAAGCTCTCCTGCGCGGCTTTCTGGCCCAGTTTCCCGCTTCGCATTTCGTGCCCAACGCCGCCCACGACATCTTGAAGCTGGTGTGCCGAGGGGGCACGGCTGCGGAGTGCCTCGCCGAGGCGCACGAGTTCGAACGCCACGCGGCGGGGGTGGCTGTAGCGCGCCGCGTCGACGCGGAGTTCGCCGTCGCAGCCTCGCTGGAGCGATCGGCTTCGTACGACTCGTGCGCGCGCCGATCGCTGGACGCGCTCCGTCGCGGGCTCGGCGCGCTTGGTGACGTCGACCGCGCAGCGGGGCTGGTGCAGTTCGGCTCGTGTGCCGCCGCGGGCGGTGATCGCCGCGAGCTCGTCCATTCGGGCCGGCTGGCGACCCAGATTCTGTCCGATCGGAGGGTTCTGGCGACCACGCTCCTCGAGCTGTCCTACTTCGCGTCCCGCCACGGCTACGAAGCCGAACGGAACGAGCTTCGCGCGCTGCAGGCCGCGGAGTGAGCGGGTCCTCGTTAACGGTTCGGGCCGCCCCGCCGTCCGGTGGGTATGGCGAGCCTGGTGATCCGATTGCCCCGGTTCGGTCGCGCTGCCGGCGACCCCGTGATCCGCGCCCGCTCGGGTGACCGCGGCGCGTTCTCCGAGCTGCACGCGCGGTACGCGCCGATCGTGCACGCGGCGCTGCTCGCGCGCCTGCCGCCCCAGGACGCCGCGGAGCAGGTGCAGGAGGTGTTCCTGTGCGCTTGGCAGCGGCTCGAGGAGCTGCGGGATCCGGGCGCGTTCGGCGGGTGGATCCTCCAGATCGCCCGGAACCGCGCCGTCGACGTGCTCCGCGCGCGCCGGCCGTCCGAGCCGCTCGGGATGGACCACCCGGCGCCGGACGTGCCGCTCGCCGAGGCCCGGCAGGTGCTCGACGCGATCCGCTCGCTGCCGGAGGCGTACCGGGAGACGTTGGTGATGCGGCTGGTCGAGGGGCTCACCGGGCCCGAGATCGCGGAGCGCACCGGGCTGACGCCCGGGTCGGTGCGGGTGAACCTGTGTCGCGGCACCGAGCTGCTGCGCGAGCGACTGGGGGTGGGCCGTGAGTGACGACTGGCTGTGGGACGGCACCGGGGAGCCCGATCCGGACCTCGCGCGGTGGTCCGCGGCCCTCGCGCCGCTGCGGTACCGGGGCCGGCCCCCACGATCGCGGTGGCCGGTGGCGGCGGCGCTCGCGCTGGCGGCGGCGGCGCTGGTGTGGGCGGCGGCGCCCGGCCAGGGGTGGCGCTGCGGGGTGGACTGCGTGCTCGCCGAAGGCCAGTGGCTCGACGTAGGGTCCGAGCCGGTGTCACTCGCGGTGGCCGATCTCGGCACGATGACCGTGAGCCCGAACGCGCGGCTGCGGCTGGTCGAGACCGGGCCCCGCGCGCACCGGGTGGAGCTCGCCGTCGGGCACCTGTACGCGGAGGTCGACGCGCCGCCGCGGCTGTTGGTGGTCGACACGCCGGGCGCCGCCGCGGTCGACCTCGGGTGCGCGTACGACCTGACGGTGATGCCGGACGGGTCGTCGCTGCTGATCGTGGACGTGGGCGAGGTGTCGCTCGAGGGGGCGCGGACCGCGTGGGTCCCTGCGGGCGCGGCGGCGCTGACCTGGCCCGGGCACGGCCCCGGGGTCCCGTGGGACGGCGACGCCGACCCGGCCTACGCGGATGCCCTGGTGGCGTGGGACCTCGACGGACAGGACCTGTTGCCGTGGATCCTGGAGCACAGCGGCCCGACCGACGGAGTCTCGCTGTGGCACCTGGTGCAGCGCGCGGAGCCCCCCGAGCGGGCGCAGGTGGTCGAGCGGATCGAGGCGCTGTTCGGCCCGGTCGAGCCGGGCGTCGCCGCGCTCGAGCCCGAGGCGCTGCGCGAGCTGCGCGATCGAATCGTCCGTTAACGGTCCGGGTCGGCCGCCCGTCCCCTGGGGCGGAGGTCGAGATGACGGTCGTTCTCGGGTGGCTCGCGTCGGCGGTGGCGTCCCCGCCGGGGCTGGTGGTGCACGAGTGGGGGACGTTCACCGCGGTCGCCGGCCGCGACGGCGCGCCGGTCACGTGGGCCCCGCTCGGCGCCGCCACCGATCTGCCCGACTTCGTGTACGGGCCGAACCGCCTGCAGGAGGGCCAGCGCGACGCGATCGGCAAGGGTCAGCGCGCCACGATCCGGATGGAGACGCCGGTGTTGTACTTCTACACCCCGGTCGAGCAGCGCGTGTCGGTCGCGGTTTCGTTCGTCGACGGGCAGATCAGCGAGTGGTACCCGCGGGTGAGCAGCTACACCGGCTCCGGGGTGGACTGGGGCACGTTCTTGCTCGTCCCGCGCGGGTCGGCCGAGCTCCCCCACGACGGGTCCTCCAGCCACTACTACCCGGCGCGCGCGGTGGAGTCGGCGTTGGTCCAGGTGTGCGGCGCCGGGGGCGACGAGGTCGAGCGGTTCCTGTTCTACCGCGGGGTCGGCACGTTCGCCCCGTCGATCGCGGCGACCGCCGACGCCCGCCAGGTGCGGTCGTGGACCCCGGGCGACGGGCCGGCCACCGCGGTGTGGTTCGAGCGGCGAGGGGACCGGGTCGGGTTCGCGGAGGTGCCCGCCGACGGGGTCGCCGCTCGCCCGGTGCTCGACGACACACTGGCGGACGTGACCTCACACCTGGCGGAGCTGCTGGTCGACGCCGGGCTGTACCGTCCCGAGGCCCTCGCGATGATCGAGACCTGGAAGGGCGACTGGTTCGAGGACGGCCTGCGGGTGCTGTACCTGGTGCCGCGGTCGGAGACCGATCGGCGGCTGCCGCTCACGGTGAGCCCGACGCCCTCCGAGGTCGTGCGGGTGCTGGTGGGGCGGCTCGAGGTGCCGACCCCGGAGGACCGGGCCGCGCTCGCCGCGATCCTCGACCGTCCGGACGCCGATCCGGCGGTGCTCACCGCGGTGACGGCGCGGTTCGGGAGGTTCGCCGAGCCGTGGCTCGCGCAGAGTGACCACCCGCGCGCCGCGCGCCTGCTCCCGCCCGGCGGCTCGCCCTCGGTCGACTGAGGTTCACTCCACCCGGTGGTGGACCGGCGTGCCGGCCACCCACAGCGGGATCCCGATCGGCGCGGTCACGATGTAGCAGGTGAGGATGATCCCGGTCATCATCATGGCGTTGTCGCTCTTCCGCTTCAGCTCGATGGTCTGCTCCTCCGGCCGCACCTCGAGCTTCTTGACCCACTCGCGCTTCCCGAGCGAGAACCGGAACTCGTGCCAGCCGACCGGCATCTCGAGCGTACACGGGGTGGTGCACAGGTCCTCGTAGATCTTCTCCACGATCACGGCGTTGCCGGCTCGGCTGGTGTCGGTGGCGCGGACCAGCCCCACCTCGCGCGCCTGCCCGTCGGGCGACACGAAGTGGATCACCGCCGCAGCCGGAGGCGAAGCCGACTCCACCACCTTCACGTCCACCCCGAAGCTCGCCCGGTGCAACCACAGCCAGATCATCGTGCCTCCCGCGACCCATGGTAACGGGGCGCGGCCCGCTGGGTTAGAGTCACGCCATGTGGTTGTTCCTCACGGGTTGTAAGGGGGTCGAGCCGGCGCCGACCGAGCTCGACGGCTTGTTGCACTGGATGTGGCAGCGGTACGACGAGACCGACGACGAGGCGATGGCCGAGGCGCTGGTGAACCTCGACGCCGCGATCGACGGCGCGTCGGTCGACGAGCCGCGCGACGGCACGATCGCCCGGATGACCGCCGAGGAGGCGGCGCTCGTCGGCGTCACCGACCGCGACCCGCAGGACGCGATCGGCCTGTACCTGGTCAACGCGTTCCCGTGCGAGTGGGACGACCTGACGCGGGTGTTGTCGTACCCGCAGCAGGAGGAGCTGTACCTCGACGTGTACGACACCTACGCCCGCACGTTCGACGCGGGGTCGGCGCGCGACCCGTGGCTCGCCGGTGACCAGCTGCGGATCGACTACGACATCGACTACAGCGCGACCGTGCTCGGCGCGTCGTACACCGTGGCGGCGCGCGGGGCGCTGCGCACCATCCCCGAGCTCGACGACGAGGCTTCGCCGTTCGGCGCGTTCCTGGTGCAGCGGTCGTACATGCCCACCCCCGCGGTGTACGCGGAGGAGACCGACAAGTCGCTCGACCAGGACTACCAGCTCGAGGTGTACTGGGAGCACGGCGGCCAGATCGTGCACGCGTACGGCCTGTGGCGCCAGGCGAACTACGGCACCGGGTTCGACTCCGAGAGCGAGAGCGCGCAGCGCCTGCTGCTGAACGAGCTGGCCGACTGGGACACCACCACGTCCGAGAGCTGCGCCACCGCGCCGTGATCGATCGCGGCGACCTGTACTGGCTCGCGCTGCCGCCGGCGGGCTCCCCTCCGGCGGAGTACGCCCACCCGTACGTGGTGGTGCAGGACGACGTGTTCAACCACTCGCGGATCGACACCGTGGTGGTGTGCGCGCTCACCACGAACCTGCACCGGGCATCCGAGCCCGGCAACGTGCTCCTCGCGCCGGGGGAGGGCGGCTTGCCCCGCCAGAGCGTGGTGGTAGTGTCGCAGGTCGCGTCGGTCGACAAGGCCGCGCTCGGCGAGCGGATCGGGGCGCTGTCCGCCGCGCGGGTCGATCAGATCGTCGCCGGGCTGCGGTTCCAGCAGGCTTCGTTCCACCGGCGGTGACCCTGCACGGATGCGCTGCGGAGGCGTCCGGCCGGCCGAGGATACGGCACGGGGCATGGACGTCCTGCTGCTGTCCCGACTGCAGTTCGCGCTCACCATCATGGTGCACTACCTGTTCCCCCCGCTCACCATCGGGCTCGGGGCGGTGCTGGTGGGGGTGATGAGCGCGTGGTGGTGGACCGACGACCCCCGCTACGAGGCGATGGCCCGGTTCTGGACGAAGATCTTCGCGGTCAACTTCGCGATGGGCGTCGCGACCGGCATCGTGATGGAGTTCGAGTTCGGCACCAACTGGGCCGCGTACTCCCGGTTCGTCGGCGACGTGTTCGGCTCGGCGCTCGCCGCCGAGGGCATCTTCGCGTTCTTCCTGGAGTCCGGGTTCCTCGGCATCCTGGTGTTCGGCTGGGACCGGGTCTCGCGGCCGGTGCACTGGCTCGCGGCGTGTATGGTGTTCCTGGGCAGCGTGTTCAGCTCGGTGTGGATCGTCGTCGCGAACTCGTGGATGCACACCCCGGCCGGGTTCCACCTGGTCGACGGTCCGCGCGGGCCGCGGGCGGAGATCACTGACTTCTGGGCGATGGTGTTCAACCCGTCGTCGATGGAGCGGCTGTGGCACGTGCAGTCGGGGGCGTTCGTGCTCGGGGGCGCGTTCGTGTGCAGCGTCTCCGGGTGGTACCTGTGGCGCCGCCGCCACGATTGGTTCGCCGAGCAGAGCCTGAAGATCGGGCTCGCCGTGCTCACGGTCGGCGCGTGGAGCGCGCTCGCCAGCGGCCACCAGGCCGGCGAGACGGTGGCCGAGCACCAACCGGTGAAGCTCGCGGCGTACGAGGGGCACTTCCACACCGAGCCGGCGCCGCTGTGGCTGTTCGGCGTCCCCGACACCGAGACCCACGAGGTCCGGTACGGGCTCGCCGTGCCGGGCGGCCTGTCGTTGCTGGTCCACCAGGACGCTACCGTCCCGATGCCGGGCCTGCTCGAAGCGCCGCGGGCCGACTGGCCGAACGTCGGGCTCGTGTTCCAGACCTACCACGCGATGTTGACCATCGGCGTGTTCTTCCTCGGGCTCAGCACGCTCGGCAACGCGCTGTGGGTCACGGGCCGCCTCGGCACCACCCGATGGCTGCTGCCGGTGTGGGTCGCCGCGGTGGTCCCGGCGTACCTCGGGAACCAGCTCGGGTGGATCTCGGTCGAGGTCGGCCGGCAGCCGTGGATCGTGCAGGGGCTGCTGCGCACCGACGCCGCGCTGTCCGAGGCCGTCACCGCCGACCTCGTCGCCACCAGCATCGCCCTGTTCGGCCTCGTGTACGCGCTGCTGCTCGCGGTATGGTGGTGGGTGCTCCACGCGAAGATCCAACACGGACCGGACGCACCGACCGCGGGCGCGGCGGGCGTTGATCACAGCGCGGCCGCCTGGGGTTTTCATGCGCGCACGGAACCCGTGGGTCCGGGTACGACGCGTTTTGGAGGGTTGATAAGTTCGCTTCATGACTGCCTCGGGCCGCAAAAAGGCGCGTATTACAC
>JBEBJC010001430.1:0-1763 GCA_040080105.1 Myxococcota bacterium | reverse complement strand
CCACCGCCACCCCGAGCGCGCCGCCTCGGGCAGCGCGAGCGGTTCCAGCGCCTGCTCCACCGCCGCCGGCTCCCGTTCGAGGTCGCGCGGGACGTGGTCCGCCTTGCCGTCGCGGCTGGTGACGAGCTCCGCGAGCCCGGTCCCCGGCTCCACCGGCGGCAGCTCCGGCAGGTGGCGCAGCCGCACGTCGAGCGTGAGCCCGTGCCCGTCCCACCCGACGCGGACCACCGGCCGCAGGTCTGGCGGCAGCGCCTCCCCGCGCAGCGACGGGTCGAGGTCGACCGGGACGTGACGGCCCAGCGCCGGCAGCCGCTCCACCAGCGCCGGCACCGCGTCCATCGGCAGCGACCCGGTGCGCGCCATCCACGACGCGACCTCGAACATCTGGTCCACGACCTCGATCAGCTGGAGCTCGTCCGCGTCCGGCTCCTCATACAGCCGAATCCAGGTGGGTCCCTCGCGGGTCGCCCACACGTCCGCGAGATCGACCGGCTCGCCGTCGACGCTGTAGGTCGGCGCGACCTCCCCGTCCTCGACCCCGAGCTGCAGCGCCAGCGTCCGCCGCCGCACCGCCAGGGGCTTCGTCCCTTTGCTGCCGGAGAACAGCCGCGGCTGGCCGGCCAACATCTCGGCCACCGTCGCGGCGAGCTCGTTCGGCAGCCCGTGGCGCCAGCCCGTGATCAGCGCGAGCGCGCGGGCTTCGACCTGCGACTTGCGCACGGTGTGGTGCTCGCTCGTCTTCAGCGCCTTCACGGTGAAGCCGCCCTTGGGCTTGGCGACACACGACACCGGTCGGATCGTCCACTCCCCGTAGTCGGAGCCCACGAACCGGAACCCGAGCTCGGCGGTGGCGGGCGGCGCGCCGAGGCTCTTGTCGAGCCGCTCGAGCTCGCGCGCCCACCGCGGGCGGGCGTGGAGCTGCTCGAGCTCTGCCCGCAGCGGGTGCCCGGGGGTGGTGAGCGCGTGCAGCGTGCGGTCGACCGCCGCGAGGAACCACCGATCCGGGGTGACCGGCAGCTGGAGGTCGTCGAGCACGCCCACCGCCGCGCTGCGGCCGCCGCCCGACCACACCACGAGCTCGCGAGGTGCGTCGAGCTTCCACTGGTCGAGGGTGTCGAACTCGGCCTCCGGCACCGTGCGCCGGCGCAGCTCGTCGCGCGCTCGGGTCAGCGACTGGGCGAGCTCGGTCAGCGGCGGCGGGGGGAAGGCGCGGAGCCGGGCGCGGAGGTCCTCCTCGACCTCTGCGCCGCGCGCGCGCCGCTCGGACCGGATCCGGAGCGCCTCGCGCACCTGGGCGCGGGCGTCCTTGGTGGCGCCCGCGTCGCCCGCGAGCGTGAGCGACGCCGGGTACCACCCGAGCTTCGGGTCGGGGGGCAGCCCCACGGAGGCGAGCAGGTCGTTCGACGGCAGGTGGAGCAGGTCACTCACCCCCGGGGGCAGCGGGGTGAGCGCCTCGAGCACCGCGGCCCGCTCGGAGGGGTTCAGCTGCTGGAGCAGGTTCCCGACCGTCCACGGGCCCTGGCCGACGACACCGGCGAACCGGCGCCGCACGGCCGGGGGGAGCAGGCGGATCTTGTCGGCGGTCAGAGGAAGATCGGTGTCGACGAGCATCAGCGTACGTATCGGGCGCCCGCGCGACCGGCCAGCGACGCGGCGGGGAGGCGATCGGGCGGACCGGGTTCGACGAAGGTCGGTGAGCTGGGCGCGTTCGGGCGGGTGAGGGGCGCCGCGTGGGAAGCGGGTCGCGGTGGTCGAACCGCAAA